>JALYQE010000031.1 GCA_030855965.1 Verrucomicrobiota bacterium
TCCACTTCCGCAGGCACGGAGACGTTCTCGAGCACGAAACTGGTCAGCTCGATGCCGTATTTCGCCTGGATGATCGGGTTGATCAGCGGCAGCAGCGCCTCGCCCACTTCCTGGTAACGCGTCGCGACATCGAGCACCGGGATCTTCGCGCTCGCGAGCGCGTCGCTGAAGATGCTGACGATGCGGGAGCGCATCGTCTCGGTGAATTCATCGAGCCGGAAATTGTGATCGCTACCCGCGACTTCCTTCAGCATCAGCTTCGGATCGCTC
The DNA here is from genome assembly GCA_030855965.1 of Verrucomicrobiota bacterium. GTDB lineage: Bacteria > Verrucomicrobiota > Verrucomicrobiia > Chthoniobacterales > UBA10450 > Palsa-1392. The sequence goes on from JALYQE010000031.1 coordinate 271, forward strand.
ACCCGGAAATCGTAAGTGCCGAAGGCGCGCACCCGGACGATCCCGAAATCCTGGTCGCGCATCATGATCGGGTTGGCCGTGCCCCATTTGTTGCCGGTGAACAGGCGGGTGGTGACGAAATAAACGTCCGCCTTGAAAGGCGACTCGAAGCCGTACTTCCACGACTTGAGCGTGGTCAGGATCGGGATGTTATCGGTCGTCAGGCTGTGCTTGCCCGGGCCGAAGGTGTCGCCGAATTCGCCCAGGTAAACGAACTGCGCGACCTGCGATTCGCGTACGATTAATTGCGCGCCGCGCTTGATCTCGGCGTCGTTGTCTTCGAAGCGGAACGAGATCGTGTCGCGCGAGTCGTCGGTCCATTGAATGATTTCGAGCAGTTCGCCGCGGATGAAACTCATGAGGCCCATAATTTTTTTCCTTTCGGTTGGTAGGTGAGCGGAAAACGTAGCGTCTACGCACAAAACGCAAGCCGTTCTTGCGCTGCGGGAAGAAACGCGGCCGGCGAAGCCGCGGCGGTTTATTGCATCGACACGAAATCGTTAGGCGCAAATACTCCCGCAAACTTCAAAACATGATCAACCGATTGCAACCGATTCTCATAGCCGCGCTGGCGCTCGCCAGCCTCTGTGCCTCCTGCTCCAAAAGCTCGTTCCGGCCGGTGGAACGGGAGGGCCCGCCCGCTCTCGTCCCGCAGCCGGCGGGCGAACCAATTTTTTGGCTGATGCTGAAGCAGGAGGAGCAACGCATGCGTTATCTGCGCGGCGGCAGCCGCATGATCGGGAACTGGGTGACGGAGATTTATTATCACTTCGATCTTGATGCGCACGACCCGGCGACGGCCGCCCGGCTCTGGAAAAAGCGGATGCTTACGGTGAAGAACGAGTCCGGCGGACATACCGCGCAGGCGCGGATTCTCGGGCAGGAGGGGGAGGTGGTCTGGCTGTTTTTGCACGACCAACCGGTGGCGGTCTCGAGCAAGGATGGGAGCGTGCTGGCGGATCGGAAAACCTTGGAGCGAAAGAACCCGGAGCTGCGCGATCTAATTCCGACCGTGCTCGATTTCTACGCCTACGATGGCGGGCTGGTCATGACGGCCGCGGACGCGCGGCGTTTCCGGATCAGTGGCTCTGAGTTTCGCGCCCAGCCCTACACTCCGCCTAACGACGACTATTTTCGGCAGGTCGAATTCATGGCGACGCGCTGGAACGGCGGCTATCACACGAAGGATTTCCTCGTCTGGCAGACGATGCGCGACGGGAAGTGGCTTGGTTTTTACACGGAGAAGGAGGCGGCGGATGCAGGCAACGATGAATTTGGTGACCACCTGGCCAAGCCGGAATCGATCTACCCCGAGGGCTCGCGGGCGCGCCGTACTTTCTGGACGGCCCGGATCGGCAAAACAAAAGAGTTTTCGGAAGGATCCCACGACCGGCTCTTTGACGTGACCCGTGTGCCCGGCGCGTCGGAATACCTGGAGGCGGGGCTGCTCATCGAACAAGGCACGCGGACGGTCCTGCGCCTGCAGGATCCTCCCGGGGTGGTGGTGGTGCATCGCACGCGACTCGACGAGCAGGGCCGGCTGGCGTTCACCCGGCTCGATGACAATTTGCAAACGAAATGGACGGCGACGCTGCCATTTCACGATCTGCGCAATCGCTATCAGACGCTGGGGCATCTGCTGCTCTACGGCATCGTGCAGGAGACGGAAAAAGGCGTGACCGGGTGGACCGAACACCTCATCGCCCTCGACTTGCGCGATGGCCGGACGCAGGGGTGGAACGTGAAACTTGAGCAGGCGGAATGACCGGATGGCGCGGACGGATGCGCCATGTTAACCGGCGTGCGAATCATCTGCATGCGTTTGCTTCTTCTGCTTTGTTCGAGTGCGGTCATTTTATTCGCGGGTTGCACAGGGATGAACGTGGTCGACTTCGAAAGCGGCCGGCCGCTGCTGGATCCGACGCAGTATTTCACCGGAGAGACGAGTTCCTCCGGGGTGCTGGAGAATCGCGGTGGCGCACCGCAAGAGCCGGTCACGACGCAGACGGTGGGTCGCTGGGTCGACGGGACGTTGCTGCTCGAGCAGGAGCTCCAGATCGGCGGGAAGAAGCAGCATCGCTCCTGGCGGATCCGAAAGCTCGACGCGAATCACTTCGAAGCGACCGCCAACGACATGGTGGGAACGGCGCGCGGTGAAGCGCGCGGCAATGTTTTTCACTGGAGTTTCACGCTTGCTCTCTCCCCGGGCAATCCACTCTCCCGCGTGCAGATGAACCAGTGGATGCATTTGCAACCGGACGGCAAGACGTTGCTCAATCATTCCACGATCCGAAAATTTGGCATTGTGGTCGCGCAGGTAACGGAGGTTTTTCAGCGGAAATAAAACCGGTTGCGATTCCGGGCGATGAGCGGGCACAATCTCGAGCGCGCCAATGGCGCCATGAGGTGACTCATATGACCAAAAAAATTCTCGGCAACTCGGATCTCGAGATCACTCCCATCGGTCTCGGTGCGTGGGCGATCGGCGGCGGCGACTGGCAGTTCGGCTGGGGCGAGCAGGACGACAGGGATTCGATCGCGGCCATTCATCGCGCGCTCGAATTGGAGATTAACTAGATCGACACCGCCGCCATCTACGGGCTCGGGCATTCCGAGGCAGTGGTGGCGCGCGCGGGAATCTGGGACGAAGAGGAAAAGGTCGGTTACTCGCTCCGGGCGGAATCCGTTAGGCGCGAATGCGAAGCCAGCCTGCGCCGGTTAAAAACGGGCGTGATCGATCTCTACCAGATCCGTTGGACGGCGG
>JALYQE010000040.1 GCA_030855965.1 Verrucomicrobiota bacterium
CAATCCGCGAAAATGTGCGGCACAGTTTGCCAGACGCCCATCAAGGATGCTGCCACGGCGGCCCAAAAGCCGAGCGAATAGACGTAGAAACCGACAGGGCCGACGATTTCTTCCAACTGCCCCGCCATGCGCGACACGGCTTCGCGATCGGTAATGACGATTCCAGTCGCGTGAAAAACGCGCGCGGCAATGAGCATGATCGAGAGTCCGAAGATGGCCGTGAACAGATACGCCATCGCCAGATCGAGCCGGACGCGGCCGAGATTGGCAGGATGATCCTGCTCTTCCTCGCGCAGGAGGTAGCTGTAGCTCAGGAGCGTGAGCGATCCTCCGATGCCGCCGATGAGCGACAGCACATACGGACCGCCAGCACGCGGGAGCTGAGGGACGAGGAGCCCGCGCAGCACCTCTGCGGGTTCGCGAAAAATCAGCGCCGCGCAAGAAACGACGCTGATGAACATGATGGCGATGAGCGGCTTCATGATCGTCGCGAAGCGCTTCGTGTGGGCCGTGTAGACGAAACCAAACACCACCACTCCGTGCGCGAGCGCGCCCCAGACGAACGGCACCCGGCCGCGCGTGATATTTTCGATCGCCAATCCGCATCCGCTCAGGAGCGCGCCGCCCACCGCGATCGACCACACCACCACGTAGCCGAAGAAGATTATCATGACCCAGCGCGGCAAATGGCGCGCCCAACCTTCCAGAATCGTCGTCCCGGTGGCGAGCTGCCAGCGGGCCAGGCCCTCGGTCAGGGTGAACTTGAAAAATACGCCGAGGACGAGCGCCCAGAGCAACGTCGTCCCGTGCATCGCGCCGCCGACCGTGGCGGAGATGACATCGCTCGCGCCGATCCCGCTCACCGCCATGATCAAGCCGGGACCGACCCATTGAATTCGGAGCCGCTTGCCGCGCCCGGGGGATTCCCCTTCTCTCATCCCGCGCGCACCGCGCCGCTTTGAGATGCGACGTTCATCTCGCGTGTCGGGACGACGAGCACGGGACAATGCGCATGCCGCACGACATGGAATCTACATCGTGCGCGGGCCGTCGCTCTCACCGGGAGAGAGCCGCATCCGCGGTGGACGAGGCGTTCAGGAACCGCGCCCGAGCCGATTGCAGGCGGTGAGTCATGACAGCGCTCATGCGTTTGAACAGTTCGAAACCGAGGCTGTGATCTTTTTCGCAATACTCCCGCAGGACGGTGGCGTAGAAAAAGATCGCGCTCGTCGGCTGAGTCGCGCGAGCGGTGAAATGCCAAACGTAGGGAGGAAAAATCCACGACCAGCCGACCAAATCCCCACTGCCGAGAGTTTCGATCACCACGGCCTGGTCGCCGCTCCCGGCTGATTCCAGGACGATCTCGCCTTGCTCGATCAAATAGAAGCGGTTGGCGGTTTCGCCTTCGCGGAAAATAGTCTGCCCGGCGTCAAACTGCGTGCGGATCGCGCAGTCGGCCAGCAATTGCAGATGTTGTTCGCTCATGCCGCGGAGGAATGGATGCGCGGCGATTTCCTCCACCAAATCGTGTCGGTTCATATCTTGGGTCTCGAGTGGAGTTGTTTCAGTCTTTCGGGAGCAACCGCGCGACGATCAGCGCATAGATTGCGATGAAGCACGCGGTCACAATAACGACGAGGTAGTCCATAATGTCTTGAATTAGTTGGTGGCGAGGGCCGGGGTTTCGGATGGCGTGCGCGTCTGGCGACGGCAACCGGGACAGGGCCTGGCATGGTCCGGGCGAGGGAGGGGATGTCCCCACACGTCGCAGGTGCAGGTTTTCGGTTGGTGGAAGTCTTCCGGCGGCGAATCCGGAAGTGCGTTCGCGAGGTTGTCTGCTTTCATATGCCTCACGCTAGAAGGGCGCAGGCGCGCGGGCTCCACCGCGCTTGCGATTCACTGTGCGAAAATTGCGCCTGCGCGTAGCGGCGACGCCCTCGTCGCCGGAAGTGCCCGCGGCGCCCCCGCCGCGAGTTTCTCGAATCGCGCTCACGCACTGCTTCGCCTAACGACATGGCGGCGAGGGCGCCGCCGATACCTCCGGCGACGAGGCTCCGCCGCCACAGCTTACCGCGCGAGATCGATCTCGCTCAACACTTCGGCGGGCGTCCAACCGTTGCCGCGCCAGATTTTCTTGATGCGGCCATCGGGGTCGATCAACGCCGTGGCGAGGCTGTGCGAGATGGTGCCGGCTTCCGGTTGCACGAGGACGGAGAAGCCGCGCGTCAACGTCTCGATCTCTTTCTTGTCGCCGGTGGCGAAAGTCCAGATGGCGGGGTCGGCCTGCTCGTGTTCGGCGTAGGTCTTGAGGATTTGCGGCGTGTCGAACTCGGGATCGAAGGAAATGGAGAGCAGTTTGGTTTCACCGGCGGCTTCCTTGATCGCGCGCTGGAGTTTTTCGAAATTTTGCGACATCAGCGGGCAGAAATTCGGGATTGGGCAGCGCGTAAAGATGAAGGTGAGGACAAAGGGGTGACCGCGAAATGTGGCCAGCGAGATCGATTTTCCATCCTGATCGGTCAGCTGGAAATCTGGCATCGGGTGCCCCTCGCGCAGGCGCGCGGAGGTTTCGGCTTTCGGCGCTGGTTGCGATTTCGCCGGTAGCTTCACCTTCGCGGCGTCGATTTTCGTGATCTGATCGATCCAGGCCTCCTTCTCCGTCACCGCGAGGCGGAAGGAAATCGCCTCGCCGGGACGAAGCGCCGCGCTTTCCTCTGGGTTCTTCACCGTGAAAGGCATCGTCATCGAGGGCATAAAGCCAGGCACGTCTTCGTGTTCGATCTCGATCGTTTGGCGGCCGGGGGAGAAACCGCGGACGATTCCGCGCACTTCGTAATGCCGGGCGTCGGCTCCCGATTTCTCACCTCGGCCGCAGCCAAAGGAAGCGAGCGTGAGGCAAAGAACAAGAGCGGCACGGCCGCAAGGGGCGTTTCTCATGTTCTTACTGAAAGGGCTACGCGGAAACGTTCCAGACAAATCGTCCACGATTTGCTCCGCGCTGACGCCAGGGCGATCCGCGCCCGGGCGGTCATGCCTCAAGGCTTATGGCCTACCGACGTTTAAGATATTAGCTGCCGGTCCCGATGCGGGAGAGCTTTCTCCCAAGAATTCTTTTTCGAGAAGTAAACAAACCTTGATGTGCATCAAGGCATCCAAACCCGGAGAACCGCACAATCAGTCATGAGAAAACGCAGCTTACTTCAATCACTTCCATTCTGGGCGCTCGGTTGTAGTGCGCTCCTTTTTTCCTTCACCAGTTGCTCGAAGGGCCCGGAGGCGCCCCCCAAGGAGATCACGATTAACGCCGACGACAAAATGAAATACGACCTTAACGCTTTCGAGGTCGCGCCGGGTCAAAAAATAACCGTCACGCTCAAGAACATCGGGACCTCCCCGAAAATCTCGATGGGCCACAACTTCATCGTCCTGAAAGCAGGCGTGAATGGACTCACCTTCACGGAGGCGGGCTCGACTCATGCCAGCTCAGACTACATCGATCCGGCAAAAAAGACCGACGTCATCGCCCACACCAAGCTCCTCGGCCCGGGAGAGAGCGACACCATCACGTTCACCGCGCCTTTTGTGAAAGGCACCTACGAATACGTCTGCTCCTTCCCCGGTCATTATGGCGGCGGAATGAAAGGCGTCATGACGGTGCAGGATCCAGCCGCCGAACCTCAGAAATAACATCCATGAAATCCATCTACCTCATCGCAGCAGCCAGCCTCGCCGCCGTCGCACTTGTCGGCTGCGACCAAAAAGCCAGCACCGCCAAAAACGAGCGTGCGCGAAACGCAGAAGCCTCCTACGTCGCGCCGGGCGAGAAGGATGAATATTACCTCTTCTATTCCGGCGGACATTCCGGACAGGTCTTCGTCGCCGGTATCCCGTCGATGCGGCACATCTCGACCATTCCCGTCTTCGCGCCCTACCCGGGCGCCGGCTACGGATTCGATGTCGAATCGAAAAAACTGCTGGGCGATTACACCTGGGGCGACGTGCATCACCCGGGTCTCTCGCAAACCGGCAGCGAATACGACGGCCGCTGGCTCTTCGTCAATGACAACGCCAACAACCGCGTCGCGCGGATCGATCTGCGCGATTTCAAAACGAAGGAAATCCTCGGCCCGATCCCGAACTCAATGGGCAATCACGGGTCGTCGTTCGTCACCGAGAACACGGAATACATCCTGGTGGCGACGCGCTTCTCGGTGCCGCTCCCGAAAGGGCGCGTAGCCGATCCGAATGATTACGCGACGCAATTCAACGGCATGGTCAGCGGAATCAAAGTCGATCCGGCGAGCGGGAAAATGTCGGTCGGCTGGCAAATCCTGACTCCACCGTTCGATTGGGATCTCGGTTCGACCGGGAAAGGCCCGAGCAGCGGCTGGGCCTTCTGGACTTCCTACAATACCGAAATGGCGCACACCCAACTGGAAGCCAATGCCTCGCAGAAAGATCGCGACCTCGCTGCAGTGGTAAATTGGCGCGCCGCCGAGAAGGCGGTGGCCGACGGACTTGCCACCATGATGGACGGCGTCCCGGTGATCGATCCGGTAAAAGCGCCGGGCGTGCTCTACTTCGTCGGAATCGCGAAATCGCCGCACGGCATGGATGTCGATCCCACCGGCAAATGGATCGTCGCGGGCGGGAAATTGCAGCCGACCACAACCGTCCTGAACTTCGAGAAAATCCAGAACGCGATCACGCAAAAGGATTTCGACGGCGACTTCAAAGGCATCCCGATTTTAAAACACGAGAGCGTGGTGGAAGGCGAAGTGCCGGTCGGTCTCGGGCCCTTGCACACGCAATACGACGGCCTCGGCAACGCTTACACCTCGCTCTTCATCGATTCGCAGGTGGCGAAATGGAAAATGCCACCGTGGAGCGAAGACGAGCGCAAAGATCTCTCGAAAGTCGTGCTCGATAAAATCCCGGTGCACTACAGCATCGGCCACCTCGTCGTGGCCGGCAGCGACACGAAAAAGCCCTACGGGAAATGGCTCGTGGCGATGAACAAGCTCTCGAAAGGCCGGCACCTTAACGTTGGCCCTTCGCAACCGGAGGACAGCCAGCTCATCGACATCGCCGGCGCGAAAATGAAAATGATCGCCGAGGCGTTCGCCGAACCGGAGCCGCACTTCGCGCAAATCCTGAAGGCGGACAAGATCACGCCGATCGAAGTTTATCCGAAAGAGGAAAACAAGAATCCGAACGCGATTTGGGAAGCGAGCCAGGCCGGCCAGACGCGCAATGGGACCGAAGTGGTCGCGAAGATGATCGCCATCCGCAGCCGTTTTGTTCCCGACCGGCTCGATGCCCAGGTAGGTGACACGCTTACCGTGCACGTGACCAACACGGAGCAATCCACCGATATGATTCACGGCCTCGGCTTGGTGGAGAACAATCTCAACATCACGATCGATCCGGGCGAGACGCGCACCTTCCAGGTGAAGCTGACCAAGCCGGGCGTCTTCCCGTTCTACTGCACGAACTTCTGCTCCGCCCTCCACCAGGAGATGCAGGGTTATCTCGTGGTGCAGGAAGCCGGCGCCGCGCCTCCTCCCACCGCGTCCACGACCTCGACCGGCGGCAACAATTAGGATGCAGATGCGCCCGGGCGCGGCCGCGGGGTCACGTTCCGGGCGGGTCTTCGTTTCGAAAACATGAAGTCTTTCCTCAACTGGGAACTCCGGTTCCTGCGCAAGTCGCTCAACGTCTGGTCGCGCCTCTTGTTGCTGGCGGCGGCGATCGCCGTGGCCGCATCCGTTTTCTTCCCTCTCTGGAAGCTGCGCCTGGTCGCCCCGCAATATGCCGACGGCCTGACGATGCAGATCTATGCCTACAAAATCGAAGGCGGCGGTCTGAACGGGAACGACCTCAAGGAGATCAACAATCTCAATCACTACATCGGGATGAAGCAGATTGAGCAGGCCGACTTCACCGAGATGCAAATCATGCCGTTCATGTTCGGCATTTTCCTGCTCCTCGCGCTCCGCGCCGTCGTCTTCGGCGAGATGAAAGGCGTGATCGATCTCTTCATGATCGCCGCCTACTTCGGCACCTTTTCCATCGGCGCGTTTTTCTACCGTCTCTATTGGTATGGGCACAACCTCGACCCGGCGGCGCCGATGAACGTCCAGCCATTCACGCCGCTCGTCTTCGGCACGCAGAAGATCGCGAACTTTACGCAATCGAGTTACCCCGAGCTGGGGACGTATTTGCTCTGGGTATTTATGGCGCTGCTCATCCTCGCAATCTGGTTTTCGCGCAAAGAAAAGCCGCAAGCCATATGACGCGGGAGCGCAGAATTCTGGGGAGCGCGGGCGCCCCGCCCGCTGGCGATGGCGCCCTCGCCATCGCGAACTTTTTCTGTGGACGCACGCCGGGGAGAAAAAGCCTGTTGCGGCGAGGCGCCGCAACCAGCGGGCGGGGCGCCCGCGCTCCCCAGATGATCCTGTGCGCGGCATTGTTAGGTCTAACGAGCCTTGCATCCGCCGCCACCTTGCAGGAGCAAATTGATGCGACCGCGCCAAACGCCACCATCCATGTCGCGACCGGCATCCACCCCGGCCCGATCACCATCGCCAAACCGCTCACCCTCCTCGCCGGCCCCGGAGCGGAAATTCGCGGCAACGGCGCCGGCAACGTCGTCACCATCATCGCCGACGATGTCACTGTCCGCGGTTTTCGCATCACCGGCTCAGGCCTCCGCCTGTCCGACGACAACGCCGCCGTCTTCGTCGCCGCCAACCGCGCCACCATCGAGAACAACGTGATCGAGGATTCGCTCCACGGCGTTTATCTCAAAAAGGTGCGGGATTGCCGCGTGATCGGAAACCGCATCCGCGGCAAGACGACGCTTCTGACCACGACCAAATCCGTCGCGCAGACTCTGACTGCCGGCACCGGCGAACTTTGTGAGGTCGCGATCAACGAAAACGAACGCGGCAACGGCATCCACCAGTGGAGCTGCGAGGGCAATTTTCTTTCCGGGAACGAAATCAGCGACACCCGCGACGGGATTTATTTCTCCTTCACGAATCATTCCCGCACGGAAAACAACCACGTGCACCACGTCCGCTACGGACTGCACTACATGTATTCCGATAACAATGTTTTCGAGAACAACGTCTTCGCGCAAAACGCGGCCGGCGCCGCCGTGATGTTTTCTCGCGATCTCGTCATCCGCGGCAATCAATTCATCGATAACCGCGGCTCGCGCGCCTACGGCATTCTCTTTCAATCCGACGAGCGGGTGCGGTTGGAAAACAACACCATTCGCAACAACGCCGTCGGGCTTTCTTTCCAGCAGGCGATCGGCTTCGTCGTGCGCGCGAATGATGTCAGCGGCAATTACATCGGTCTGCGCTTCTACGGAAACTCGGACGACAATTCGTTTTCGGAAAACCGCTTCACCCAAAACCTGCACCCGATTGATGCCGCCGGCGCCGGAACCAACAATCGTTGGGCCGTGAACGGGGTCGGCAATCTCTGGAGCGGCACCGAGATGTTCGATCTCAACGGTGACGGCGTGAACGATCTGCCGCATCGCGAGCTCGACCTCTTCGGACCGTTGCGGCGCGACTTTCCCACGATCGCGTTCTTATCTGGCAGTCCCGCGATCAAGCTGCTGCGTTTCGCCCACGAGCGCGCGGCGATTCCCGGGCTCGACTCAATCGAAGATCCGGCGCCGTTGACGGCTAATTTCTGGAGAATTCGCGCGCGCCGCGCCATCCCCGTCCATGATCGTCGCTGATCGTCTCGAAAAATCCTACGCCAGAAAGGAAGTGCTGCGTGGCCTCTCCCTGCAGGCGCATCCCGGCGACATCACCATGCTCGTGGGCGCAAATGGCGCCGGCAAAAGCACGACTATGAAATTGCTTGCCGGCCTCGTCGCGGCGGACGGCGGCGCTGCGCTCATCGCCGGGCATGACATCGGACACGCAAAACTGCAGGCGCAACGCGCGCTCAGTTATCTTCCGCAGAACCCCGATTTCCATCCGCGTCTCTCGTGCTTGCAGGTCCTCGATTTTTACGCGCGCTTGCGAGGCGTGAATCGGGAACGCTGCCAACTGGTGCTCGATCAATCCGGCCTCACGCCTGTGGCGCATGAAAAAACCGGCACCCTGTCCGGCGGGATGCGCCAGCGGCTCGGCCTCGCGCTCCTGCTCCTGCCGGATGCACCGGTTCTTTTGCTCGATGAGCCTGGTCTCAGTCTCGATCCGGGCTGGCGCAACCGGCTCCAGCAAATCCTGCACGAAGAAGCCGCGCGCGGAAAAACCGTGCTCATGACCACGCACCTGATCGCGGAATGGAATGGCGTGGCAAATCGGTGTCTCCTTTGTCACTGCGGCCGGATCGCGCGCGAACTCAATCCATCCGATCTGCCGCACGACTTCGACGACTTGGACAAACCGGCCGGCGAGATTAGTAACCGTAACCCCGAGACGTTTGCCGAGGCACCCGCGAGCCCATGAAAACAGCGACAATCAACAACTCTGGCGGCGCGCCTTTGCAAGCCATGCTCTGGCGTGAAGTGCGCGGCTCGATCTCGAGCCGCTACTTCCAGGTCTTTTGCGCGATCGCCCTCGTGGGCGGCACCGCTGCCACCGTCTTCGCCGAGGACGCGAGCGCCGCGGGACTGTTTATCCTTCAACTCTCGCTCTACTGCGTCTCGCTTTTTGCCGTCCTCTTGGGCGTGAACAGCGCACGTGCCGAAAGCCGTGAGTGGCCACTTCTCTTCAGTCAGCCCATTCCTCGGAGTGCGTTTCTACTCGGGAAGTTTATTGCGCTCGCGCTCATTTTTGCCAGCGCGTTGCTCCTGCTCTTTTTGCCGGCGCTCTTCACTGCCGGGCGCTCTTTGCATCTCGCTCAGCTCTACGTTTTCACGACCGGACTCACCTGTGTCTTTCTCGCCCTGGGACTGGCCGCCGGTTTTCTCGCGCGCGAACGAGTGCAAGGATTGATCCTCGCTCTCGCGGCCTGGCTGTTCCTTCTGGTCGGCTTCGATCTCGTCGCACTCTTCGGCGCGCAGTGGCCGCTCCTGCAAAAGGTCCCGGACTTCTGGGCCGCGCTCTTGATGACGAATCCGCTCGACGCTTTCCGCATTCAGGCTCTCTTCGCGATGGAACAAATCCCCGCCGAAGCCGCCAACTCGACCCCGCTCGCGGCCTGGTGGCTCGCGCATCCCGGGCTCTGGTTCGCCCTCATCTCGATCGTTTGGATGTCGGGGCTGCTCGGCCTGACTGCGCAACGCCTGGCGCGCTGGGAGGAATAGGACGATGCCGGTGATTTTCAAGAGACTGGATGTTCGGCCCCTGATCGCGAAAGGCACGGAGCCCTTTGCCACCATCCGCGCGCGGGTCGATTCCCTGAAAACGGGCGAAGGTCTGATCGTGATCGCGCCCTTTCTGCCCTCGCCCCTGGTCGAGAAATTAGGCAGCGAAGGCTTCCGCTCCAGCGTGCAGCATCAGGTCGATGGCAGCTGGGCGGTGAATTTTTGGCGGGAGGGGTGAGCGAAGCACGCAAGTGGGCCAGGTTTCACCCCGGGATCACGAGGGGATCATCTGCCGGCCGTTCTTGCGATAGGTGCGAAAGTCGCCGTCCGTCGTGAAAATAACCGCGTCATTTCAGGTGTCGTGGATTCGTCGACAGGTCTTTAGGTCCACGCAGGGTTCCGCAGAGATGCTTGACCCGATGGTAGGCGGACTGGGCCGCCGCTCTGGAAGAGGTCCTGGTCTTATGCTCCAGCGCCTCACGAAGAATCGCTGATTTCGAAGTCCGCCGACGGCGCGCCAGCGCTTCCAATTGCGCGTTCAACTTTTCCGAAACCTTGCAGGTGATCGTGGTCATGACGAGGGGACGGTAATACTTTTCGCTGCTGGCGGGAATACCCCGCTTCCCTGCGGCTTCCGACGAAGCGGATCTTTTGCCACGACGGCCGAGGCGCAATCCGTTACCCTCCGGCCATGGCGCTGGAGCGTGGAAAGTTCAAACAACTCGTCACCGAGAATACCCTGCGCGGTTGCCAGCTCTTCATGGGCCTGCCGGCGACGGATATTTCCGCGCTCGCGGCGTTCGTCATCCCGCGCCAGCTCGCGAAAGGCGAATATCTTTTTCACGAAGGCGCGCCCTCGGCAGGTTTTTACATCATGCAGCGAGGCGCGATCAAAGTGCATCGCGTCAGCGCCGCAGGGAAAGAGCAGGTCATTTACCTTTTCCGTCCGATCGAGTCCTTCGCCGAGGCGACGCTCGCGACCGCGGACGGTTATCCGGCAGATGCGCGCGCGACGGAGGAAAGCACGGTGCTGCTGGTCCCGAAACGCGACTTCATCGAGCTCCTGCGCGGTCGGCCGGAGCTGGCCTTGCGCATGCTCGGTTCGATGAGTCAGCATCTGCGCGTGCTCATCGGTTTGCTCGATGACCTCACTTTGAAAGACATGGAAACACGCCTCGCCAATTGGCTCCTGAAGCGCTGTCCGCGCCCCCTCCCTAACGAGCCGGTGACGATTCAACTCGATCGCACGAAACGCGTCCTGGCCGCGGAAATGGGCACGACGAGTGAAACCCTCTCGCGCACCCTGGCAAAATTCCGCGAGCAAAAGCTGCTGCAGGCAAAGGGAAACAGCATCACGCTGACCCGACCGCGGGCCCTGCAACAACTCCTGCAGAAGAATCTGGGCGAACTTTAGCCGACGTCGTCGCGCTCAGCGATCGTCACCTTCGGGAGCACTTTCACCATCCAGATCAGCAGGGCGGCGATCCAGAAAAGCGCGGCCGCGACGAGATGAATGATGCGAGCTGCGGGGACAATGTCGGCCACGTAGCGGGAGATCATGGCCAGGAAAATAAGTACTCCCGCGACAATGAAGAAGGGCATCCGCTTTTCGGAAAGATGTGCGTTCCCGCTGTGTCCGAAGATGACCCGGATGGAGACAGTCAGGACGATGAAACTGAATCCGCTGATGAAGAGAATGTGCAGCGCACCGATGCGGTAGTGCGGCCAGATTGCTTCGACCGCGAGTCCGATCACCACCGCCGCCAAACCGAAGCGCAGACAATCGCCCAGGAAGCTTCGGCCGCGCCGAGCCGTGCGAAGCGCAACGTAAATCAGGACCGCGCCCGCCCGCAGCCAGGCGGCGGGTGTTGACCAACCGAGTGTCTCCGCCACAAAAGTGGCGTCGATCGTTAGGCCGATCGTCAGGGCGAAGACCGCGCGGGGCAGCCATCCCGGCGGCAGAACGCGCGATTCCGGCAGTGCATCCGCGCGCGAGATGTTGAGGAGGCGCGCGAGGAGATAGGGGCCGACGCCAAGAATCGGGAAAAGGACAAAGCCTTGCTCGAGCAGACTCGCCCCAATGCGATAGGGAGCGGAGTAGAGCTCGGTCTGATAAATTGCGAGGAGCAGCGCACCGATCACTCCGTTCAAGAGACCCAGTGCCACGAGCACGAAATTCGGTGGTGGAGTATCGGCCCGCTGCGCGAAGCGTTTTCCGAGAATGAGAGCGAACGCCGCGAGCAGGAAGGCGAAAAGGAAATCAGCGGCGCGATGCGAACCGCCCAAGTGCAGACCGGCGGCGAGGAGATCGAGCGTGACCAGAAGCAATACCTCCGTCCGGGTGAAATGAGGCGCGGAGGTGATGCGCGGCCCGGCGGTACCAAGAAAGCCAATGATGAACGAAGCCAGGAAGCCTTCGATCATCAGGCGCGCGTGCAGGATCGAAGGATACTCCGCGATCGCGCCGGAGTAGTAGAGTGGCCAGAGTGCGACGCCGAGAAGGGCGAGGAGGGCGCCGATCGGGAAGAAAATTCGAAAAGGCTCTTCGCAGCAGTTGATCGGCGGAGCCAGATTCGAATCCCCGAGGGGCCCGCCGCTCAACGGTCGACCTCGCCCATCACGATATCGATGCTGCCAAGGATGACCATGACATCGGCGACGGTGTGGCCGAGGCACATGTCCTCGAGGATCGTGAGGTTGATCAAGCTCGGGGGACGGACGCGGTAACGATACGGATTGCCGCTGCCGTCGCTGATCAGGTAGAACCCGAGCTCGCCCTTGGGAGCTTCGATCCGGCCGTAGGCTTCGCCGAGCGGCGGCTTGAAAGCTCGGATTTTGACTTTTGGATTCTGGATCGGGCCTTCGGGCAGGCCGTCCATCGCCTGCTGTAAGATGCCGAGCGTTTCACGTAATTCGAGGACGCGCATCATGAGGCGATCGTAGCAATCGCCGTGGTCGCCTAACGGCACCCGGAACTTGAAGCGCGGATAGAAGCCGTAGCCGTCCACCTTGCGGATGTCGTAGTTCACCCCGGAAGCGCGCAGGCCGGGGCCGGTAATGCCGGCGTTGATCGCCAGCTCGGCGGAAACTTTTCCGACGTCGTAGGTGCGAGCGATCAGGATCTCATTCCCGGTGATCAGTTTTTCGAACTCGTCGAGGAAACGCGGGAAGCTGTCGACGATCTTGCGCGCGTGTTCCATCCAGCCGGGCGGCAGATCGCAGCGGCAGCCGCCGAAACGCATGTAGTCACACATCATGCGCGAGCCGGAGAGCGACTCGAAAAGGTCGAGGACTTTTTCGCGTTCTCGGAAGGCATACATGAGCGGCGTGCCCCAAGCGCCCATGTCGCTGAGGAGGAAGCCTAACAATGAGGTGTGATTCACCAGCCGGGTCAGCTCGGCCAGGATGACACGGAGATACTCGGCCCGCTCCGGGACTTCGATCCCGGCCAGTTTTTCCACGCTGAGCGCGTAGGCCCAGTTGTTGGTCATCGAGCAAAAATAATCGAGCCGATCAGTGTAGGGCATCGAGCCGAGGTAGCTCGCGTTCTCGCCGATCTTTTCGTGGTTGCGATGGAGGTAGCCGAAGACCGGCTTGAGCTTGCGCACGATCTCGCCGTCGAGCGCGACGTTCATGCGGAAGACGCCGTGGGTCGAGGGATGCTGCGGTCCCATCGAAACCTCGAGCAGCTCGCCATCGAAGCGCGTGCTTCTCGGCGTGGGAGCTTGTTCGAGTTCGTGGAAGCCGGTCGTCATTTTGTCAGAATTTTATCCGCAGATTTCGCAGATGTACGCAGAGTGAAGGAAATATCTGCGGAAATCTGCGACATCTGCGGACGAATTTATTCCGCGGTGATGGCCTCCGCGCCGTCCTGCGCCGGGCGGGGAGCGTAATGCTGTTTCGCTTTTTCCAAAACATCGTCGTGCGGCGTTGGCTCGTATTCGTAATCGTCCGGCTCGACGTAATCCTTCCGCATCGGGAAATCCTCAAACTCGTCCCACATCAAAATCCGCCGCAAATCCGGATGCCCAGTGAACCGGATGCCGTAGAGGTCATAGATCTCGCGTTCCTGGAATTCCGCGCTCCGCCAGACCGGCGTGAGCGAGGGGAGCCGCGCGCCTTCCGCGCGATCACTTGTCCGCAGCCTAACGACCAACGGGCCGTGTCCGCCGCCGGACGGATTCGCCGTGGCGAACTTGAGCGCCATCGAGTAGAGGTGATAAACCGCTTCGAGATAGCCGGGGAAAAATTCCTCCTGCGTTTCCTCGACTTCCTTCTCCTCGCCCTCGACCAGCTTCTTCACCTTCACTTTTTTCTTCACCGTGCGGTCGAGCCAATCGACCCCGGTCACATTGGAACAGAAGTCGAGACGCAGCTCTGGGTCGTCACGCAGAAAGAGCGCGACCTGCGCGGCGTGCGCGTGATCGAGCAGGAGCGACGGCTGATTGGCCGGGCCGGGATTCGCAATGATCTCGACGACAGCTCCAGGGATCGCCTGCTCGATGCGCGCCTTAATTTCCTCGAGCGATTCCATCGTGACCAAAATAACGCCGCCGCTGCCGAGGGCGAGTTATTCCTCCCAATCTGTCGTCACCTGACACGCAAACGCTTCTTCATGATGACAATCCTGGCTTCAGTCGCAAAGCCGAGCCGGAGATAAAACCTTTCCGCCGGCGTCTCGCGTTCGGTCCCAAGGGAGATCTGGCGCACTTTCTCCCCGCGCAGCGTCTTCATCAGCTGGCGGAGCAGGCGGGTGCCGACGCCGCCGCGCTGTTTGCGGCTGTCGACGCACATTTCCTTCAGATAAAAGTGACGTTCGCTCTCCCATTGCTGGATGAGGCCGTAAGCGAAGCCAACCAGTGCCGAATCATGGAGCGCGATGAGACCGCGAAAGTTCGGGTCTTGAAGACATTCCTGAATGTGTTTCCCGGCTGTTTTCGCGGTCCACTTTCCCTTCCACGGTGCGCGGTTAAAAATGGCCGCGTAGAGCCGGGCGCAATTCGAGAGATGATCACGATCCATCGGCAGAAAGATTAACGCCGTCGAAGCTGGTTTCTTCAAAACCGGTAGGTCGCGATCATCTCGAGTCGGGCGCCGGGAACTACCTGCTCGGCGCGGGCCTTGATCTCTTCGAGCGACTCCATCGCTAGATTTTTCGTGGGATCATGATGCCCCCGCCATCAAATCTTCCAGCGCCCGCTCCAATTGGGCGAAATCGATCGGCTTGGTCAGATGCGCGGCAAAGCCGGCTGCCTCCGAACGTCGCACATCGTCGTCCATCCCGTAACCACTTACCGCGATTCCGCGCAGCCCGTGCGCCGCGCGCAATTTTTCCATCAACTCGAAGCCAGTGCCGTCGGGCAGGCCAAGGTCGCTAATCACTGCGTCGA
>JALYQE010000041.1 GCA_030855965.1 Verrucomicrobiota bacterium
CCGATCCCGTTTCAACCCGGAGAACACCTCGAGTTTTCCGAGCTCGAAAAACATCTGGTCGAGTTCGAGGGCATGCGGGATTACGAGGTGGCCGATTTCCGGGTCGTCGAACGCGACGGCGAACTCGGCCTCCTCCTCCAGCCGCGGCGCAAAACGCGCGGCCCAAATTTCCTCAGCTTCGGGGCCGACTTTGCCTACGGCACGCCCGGGACGGCCGATGCCAATGTCCTGCTCGACTGGCGGATGACGCAGCTTAATTCGTTAGGCGCGGAATGGGAAAGCATCCTCCGCCTCGGCGACCAGACGACCGTTTTCTCGGAATGGTACCAGCCGCTCGAACCGTCGCGCACCTGGTTCCTCTCGCCCTCGGTTCGTTATGCAAGCGAGTTGATCGACGCCCTCGACGCCGACGATGAGCGCCGTCGCTTCCGGCTCCAGACCGTCGTCGGCCAGCTCGACACCGGCCTGCGGCTTGGCCGCATCGGCGAAGTGCGGCTCGGCTACGCCTATGGCCTGAGTGACATCAGCGGGACGCTCAATCTTCCGAGCCAACTCAGCGGCACGAGCGAGCGTGGCATGCTGCAGGCCTCGGCCACGATCGATACCCTCGACCGCGTCACCTTTCCGCGGAGCGGCTGGTTTGCCCGGCTCGAAGCCGGCGTCTCGGAGCGGTCGTTAGGCGGGCAGGAGAGCTACAGCCGGGTGCAGGGCGAATTCTACCGGCCGATTTCCTTCGGCAAAAACACGATCGTGCCGCGCGTGCTGGCGGGCCTGCGCACCAGCGGCGGCACCCTGCCGTATTACGATCGCTTTGCCCTCGGCGGGTTTCTTAATCTCTCCGGCTACAACCGGGCCGAGCTCTACGATCAGAACGCCGCGCTCGCCGAGCTGATCTATTACCGCGAACTGGGCAAGCTTCCGCAGGTCCTCGGCGGCGGCGTCTTCGGCGGCGCCTCCCTGGAAGCGGGCAACGTCTGGGCCAATCCCGGCGACATTGACCTGAGCGACATAATCATCAGTGGGAGTCTCTTTCTCGGGGCGGACACGCTGATCGGGTCGTTGTCGTTAGGCGTAGGCGCCTCCGGCACCGGGGAGACGGCGGTCTATCTCCAGCTCGGCCCGGTCCTGGGTCGGGGCCGGATCGATCGTTAGGCTCGGACCCGCGCGTTTCCCGACCCTAGAGCTGGTGCGGCTTGTAACGCCAACCGATGTGATCGATCTGCCAGCCGTCACCGATCCGTGACACCTGGATGTTTACCCAGACCGGCCCGTGCGAGTCGTAGGTCACCGGGATTTGAAATTTCCCTTCCACCCAAAGCTGCCGCGCGATCAGTCGGGTGGTAAATTTGCTCTGTAACTCACCGACGTCCAATGGCTGCCCGAGTTCGTTCGCCAACCGGCCAATGAAATGCTGCGGCGTGATCGCGCGCTCCTCATCCTTCAGGTTGCTCTGGAGAAACGCTTCATCGTGATAGACGAAGACCTTGTTAAAGGTCGTGGCGGCGAAGCTGACGGCGGCGTGCTCGACTCCGACCACGTGGGAGTAGAAGGCGTAGACTCCGCTGCCGACACTTGCGAGCAGGAGCAGAAAGACCAGAGCAACGACCAGGCTCTCGCCGAGCTTGATCCGTTCCCTCTGATGCCGGGCGAAAACGTACACCGAGGGCGCGAGAGCCAGATAACTGAAGAAAATCAACCCGCCAATTCCCGCCAGCAGAAGCGGACCGTCGCCGTCTCTGATCCCCCAAATGAGACTGGCAAAGCCGGCCAGGGCAAAGAACGGCGCGATGATCCATCGGGGCCAGTTTCGACCGACCCAAATGAAGTAGAGGAAGATACAACCGAGCCCACCCATTCCGGCCGCGAGAAGAAACATCCGCAGGTTACCCTCCAGGATGCTCCAGCCAATAAACGCCGCTTCGCCGACAAGGAGGAAGAAGGTGATAAAACAGATCGCGTCCCGCCCGCGCCGCCACGGTTCCCGGTCGGGGATGGCTTCGAGCCAGACGGGTCCTCGGGAGCGGTCATGGTGAGGGGCTGGGTTTTGGGGGCTCTTTGTCTTTCCATTCCAGCGCCAGCAGCTCGATCCGCCATGAGGCATGCCAGCGAGCGACTTCGAGAATGAGGCGCGCTTCGGCGGCGGGATAGGTGAGACGGGTGGTGAATCGCGTGATCGGACCCGGCACATTCGGATCCTTGTCGCGAGAGGCTGAGGCCACGAGCTTGATCGGTCCGGTCGGGACGCCTAGTTTCGTTAGGCTGGACATGATGAGCCGGCGGCGATTGGGCGGATAACCCGGCCGGGCGGCCG
The DNA here is from genome assembly GCA_030855965.1 of Verrucomicrobiota bacterium. GTDB lineage: Bacteria > Verrucomicrobiota > Verrucomicrobiia > Chthoniobacterales > UBA10450 > Palsa-1392. Next base: position 2,312 of record JALYQE010000041.1, read on the forward strand.
AGCTCAGGTTGGATGAGAAATAGGAAGCGTCGTGCGCGATCGCCAGCCGTTCGACCGTCCGCAGGGCATAGGCGTGGGCCTGATCCTCCTCCGACTCGTAGTAATGCCACCCGACCCAGGCACAGGCGAGCACGACCCCGGTCGCGATGATCAGGAGCAGAGTCCCGTCGCTCGTCAACGCCGCGTCGGCGCGCGGCCGGGCGCCTGGGACTCTGGGAAACGTGGAATACATGCGCCGGATTGCGAGCTGTTCAGCGATCCATAGGTTACGACATGCGTATCGATAAGTTCACGCAGAAAATGCAGGAAGCAGTGCAGGCTTCGCAGGACGTCGCCTCCAAGTTCAATCAACAGGAAATCGCTCGGGCCGGTTCGGACGGCTCCCCGATTGCTTAAGGATGCTGCGCTTTTTTGCTGACGGCAGAACGGAGCCGCGACAGCTCCTAAACGACTCTTTCAATTTATTTTCCGCCCATCGTTAGAGCGAGTCGCCGCGGAAGGTTTTGTAGATACCTACGTCCTTATTGTTGATCCTGCCATCAAGGGTCAGATCATTGCGGAAGTTGGAACCCTTGACGTTCTGACCCTGAGCCGCGCGGATCGAGACGATGTCCTTATTGTTTACGCTGCCATCGCCATTAACGTCACCAAACAACAGGCCGAAGGTCACAGAGGCAGAGGCCAAAGTGTTGCCCTGGTCGTCGTGCACGCCATTGACCGTGACGGTCACCAATTGCTGGTCGCAGCTCAGCGCGGCAAGCTTGACGAGCAGGCTGTGTGGGTCGTTCGGGTCGACCGAGGCCTTGGCAGCCGTTCCGCAGGAGGTCGTGACGCTATCGGCGCCCGTCACATTGCTATTGAACGTGAACACGATGTCCTGTCGGGATGGGCCGTAGCGGCCTTCAATGCCGGGATCGCCGGTGAGTGGGAGATTGACGTCGAAAGTACCCGCGATGCCGTGGGTTTCTCTCGATGCTGCGCTGTCCAGCGAGAGTCCGCCAACGTCATCGCTTGTGTAGAGTTCCGCGCTCGCGAGTGGGATGAAGCTGCTATCACGGCCGCCTGCTACGAGCACCCTGCCGTTGGTCAGCAATGTCGCCCTGTGTAAACTGCGGCCTGTGATGAGGCTGCCTGTGGCCGTCCAGGTCCCGTTCACCGGATCAAACAGCTCAGCACTGCTCAAGGCAACACCATTCGATCCCCCCGCCACCAGCACCTTACCATCGGGCAGCAACGTCGCCGTGTGATCGGCGCGTGCGGTGGCCATGCTGCCGGTCGCAGTCCACGTTTCACTCGCCGGATCATACAGCTCCGCGCTGCTCAAGTAACCATTATTGAAATTGTATCCTCCCGCCACCAGCACCTCGCCTGAGGGCAGCAACGTCGCCGTGTGAAGGATGCGTGCGGTGGCCATACTGCCGGTCGCACCCCACGTTCCACTCGCCGAATCATACAGCTCCGCGCTGCTCAAGCCATTGAAACCCCCCGCCACCAGCACCTTGCCACTGGGGAGCAACGTCGCCGTATGACGGCCACGTGCGGCGACCATGCTGCCGGTCGCCGTCCACGTTCCACTTGCCGGATCATAGAGCTCCGCGCTCCCGAGAGGACGGAAGTCACTGTCAGTTCCAGATGCGACGAGCACTTGGCCGTTGGGCAACAACGTCGCCGTGTGATCGTACCGGGCGGTGCCCATGCTGCCGGTCGCAGTCCACGTTCCTGTCACCGGATCATACAGCTCCGCACCCCTCAAGGCACTACTGAGATCGAATCCCCCCACCACCAGCACCTTGCCTGACTGCAGCAACGTCGCCGTGTGCTCGCCGCGTGCTGTGCCCATGCTGCCGGTCGCCGTCCAATTTCCACTCGCCGGATCATACAGCTCAGCGCTGCTCAAGGCAGGACCATTATATCCCGCGGCCACCAGCACCTTTCCTGAGGGTAACAACGTCGTCACGAAATCGTGGCGCGCGATGCTCATGCTTCCCGTGGCTGTCCACGTACCAGATGTTTGTAATGGTGCCGTCGTGGCGACCGTTCCAGTTACAGATTTGCTCAAGCCAACCAAAGCCAGGAGGAGGCCGACTGAGCAAAGAGCAAAACCGATTAACGCTCGTGAAGTGAAAAAGGCGGATCGAGAAGTGGATTTTGTTTTCATAGAGGTTGTTTTCTTTGTGCTTTAATGTTTATGAGCTGAGTTGGCTAAATGGAGAGCTATCGAGGCGGAGCCGAAAAAGTCGACGCAGGTCGACGCCACGGACGAAAAGCCGGCACAATCCCACCGAAGGATGCGACCAAAAACCTTTTCATATTTTGAGACCTCCGATTAACCGGAGCCTCTCTCGACAAGGCCGGCGCGATCCACCCTCTGAAGCGGGTCGGGAATATCTAGTGAAGCTGGGGTTTAAGGCGCGATTAAGCCGTCCGCATCGGAATAGTGTCAATCTCTAAATTTTGGAAATCTGGCAGCGGCAGGTGTCGAAAACATGCTGACGAACTGCGACGGATTGCCAGGCGGATAGCGTTCCATAGGTTGCCTCATGCGCATCGACAAGTTCACGCAAAAAATGCAGGAAGCGGTGCAGTCTTCGCAGGATGTCGCGTCGGAGTTGGGCCAACAGGAAATCACGAACGAACATTTCCTGCTCGCACTGCTCGAGCAAACCGAAGGCATCGCTCGCCCGTTGCTCGAGAAGATGGGGGTGCAGGTCGCCGCCCTGCAGGAGCAACTGCGTGCGGCGCTGCAGAAACTGCCGCGGGTGAGCGGCGCGAATGTTGATCAGCGCCTCGGCAACGACCTCCGCAGCGTGCTCGATGAGGCGGAGAAGGAGATGGCGAAGCTGAAGGACGAATTCGTCAGCGCCGAGCACTACCTGCTTGCCCTAACGAATGCGAGGGTGCCGGCCGCTCGCGCCCTGCAGGAGGTGGGGGTGACCCGCGACAGGCTGATGCAGGCACTGCAGCAGGTGCGCGGTTCGCAGCGGGTGACCGACCAGAACCCGGAGGGGAAATATCAGACGCTTGAGAAATACGGCCAGGATCTGACTCAGCGCGCGCGCCAGGGAAAGATCGATCCGGTCATCGGTCGGGATAACGAAATCCGGCGCGTCATGCAGGTGCTTTCACGGCGGACCAAAAACAACCCGGTCCTGATCGGAGAACCTGGCGTGGGCAAGACCGCGATCGTGGAGGGACTGGCGCGGCGGATCATTTCCGGCGATGTGCCGGAGTCGCTCAAAAACAAGAGGCTGATCGCAATGGATATCGGCGCGATGGTAGCGGGCGCGAAATTCCGCGGCGAATTCGAGGATCGGCTCAAGGCGTTTCTAAAAGAAGTGACCGACTCGGAGGGGCAGGTCATCCTCTTCATTGACGAGCTGCACACCATCGTCGGAGCGGGTGCGGCCGAAGGCTCAGTCGACGCTTCCAATTTGCTCAAACCGCAGCTGGCCCGCGGCGAGCTGCGCACGATCGGGGCCACCACGCTGAACGAGTACCGCAAATACATCGAGAAAGACGCGGCGCTGGAGCGGCGCTTTCAGCCGGTGCTGGTGGATGAGCCGACGGTCGAGGACACGATCGCGATCCTGCGCGGATTGAAGGAACGCTACGAAGTGCATCACGGAGTGCGCATCCGCGACGCGGCGCTGGTCGCGGCCGCGGTGTTGTCGCACCGCTACATCAGCGATCGGTTTTTGCCCGACAAAGCAGTCGATCTGGTGGACGAGGCGGCGTCGCGCTTGAAGATCGAGCTCGATTCCATGCCGACCGAGATTGACGTCATTGAGCGCGAGGTGATGCAGCTCGAGATGGAACGCCAGGCGCTGAAGAAAGAGAAGGACCCGGCGAGCAAGGAGCGCCTAACGAAGCTGGAAAAAGATCTCGCCAGCCTGAAGGAAAAATCCGGCGGCCTGAAGGCGGAGTGGCAAAAAGAAAAAGGCCAGATCGATGAGCAGCGCAAATTGAAGGAAGAGCTCGAAACCTTGCGCACCGAGCTGGAGCGCGCACAGCGTCGCGGCGAACTCGGGCGTGCGAGTGAGATTCAATACGGCCGCATCCCCGAGTTGGAGCGCAAGCTGAAGGAAATGGAGGCGCGGGAGGTGGCTGCGACGCCCTCGTCGCAGGACGTGTCTGCGGCGCCCTCGCCGCAGTTCCCCATTCAGGACTTCGACGAAAACGAAGTCTCGAAACTCCGGACGGGCGGTCAGCTTCCCCACTGGCGCCAGGACGGCGCGACCTATTTCGTGACCTTGCGAACCGCGGACTCCATTCCCAAGGAACGGGTCGAACAATGGCTCGCCGAGCGCGCCAGCTGGTTAAAAGCGCATCCCGAGCCTTGGGACCACGCCACCCAAAAGGAGTACTACCGGCTCTTCCCCGACCGCTGGGAAAAATGGCTCGATGAATCGGACGGCGAAGCCCTTCTCGCCCGCCCCGACCTCCGCGAAATCGTGGAAGACATCCTGCGCCACGACGACGGAAAAAAGTACCGGCTCCACGAATTTGTCGTTATGCCAAACCACGTTCACGTCCTCTTCACTCCACTTGCTGAGCATGATCTGTCGGACATCCTGCAGGAGTGGAAATCCGTCTCTGGGCACCGGATTAATCAGGCGCTCGATCGCCACGGCTCGTTCTGGCAGAAAGAGAGCTTCGATCACATCGTGCGGAACGCGGAATACGGGGAAAAGTTCGCCCGCTATATTCAGCGCAATCCGCTGGCGTTGCCGTCGCGGTTGCGCGGGGCGCGGCCGTTTACAAATCGCGGCGGGGGCGCCGCGGTCACTGCCAGCGACGAGGGCGTCGCAGCCACCACCAGCACCACCCGCCGCCTTCTCCGCGAGGAAGTGACCGAGGAAGATATCGCCGAAGTCGTCTCGAGCTGGACGCACATCCCGGTTTCCCGTTTGCAGGAAGGCGAACGCGAGAAGCTGGTGAAAATGGAGGAACGCCTGATGCAGCGTGTCATCGGACAACACGAAGCCATCGTCGCGGTCTCGAATGCCGTGAGGCGGGCACGCGCCGGATTGCAGGACGAGAATCGCCCGATCGGCTCTTTCATTTTCCTCGGTCCGACCGGCGTCGGCAAAACGGAACTCTCGCGTGCCCTGGCCGAGTTTTTGTTCGACGACGAGAACGCCATGATCCGCATCGACATGAGCGAATACATGGAGAAACACACCGTCGCGCGGTTAATTGGTGCCCCGCCCGGTTACGTCGGCTACGAAGAAGGCGGTCAGCTCTCTGAAGCCGTTAGACGCAAGCCGTATTCGGTCATTCTCTTCGACGAGATCGAGAAGGCGCATCACGACGTTTTCAACGTCCTTCTCCAGGTCCTGGACGACGGCCGCATCACCGACGGCCAGGGGCGGACGGTCGATTTCAAAAACGCGGTCATCATCATGACCTCAAACATCGGCTCGCAATTCATCACCGAGGAAACATCGAGCGAAGGCCGTTCGCGCCTGGTGATGGACGCGCTTCGGCAACACTTCCGGCCGGAGTTCATCAATCGCGTGGACGAGATCATCATCTTCGATCGCCTAACGGATGGTGATCTGAAAAAGATCGTCGAGATCCAGCTCCTCCGCCTAACGAAGCGGCTGGAGAACAAGAAGATCACCCTCGAGTTAAGCGACGCCGCGAAAGAGCTGGTCGCGCACGAAGGCTACGATCCGGTCTACGGCGCGCGACCTTTGAAGCGCGCGATTCAAAAGCATATTCTCGACCCGCTGAGTCTTCAGATCCTGACCGGGAAATTCCACGAGGGTCAGACCATCCGGGTCGACGCCAAAGACGGAATGATGGCCTTCGCCACCGGCTAGATGATGCACTGGCAGCAACTCAGTCCGGACGTGGCACTGCTGAAATACGACCTGCGCCGTTTCGGAATCGACTTCGGGCGGGTCGTTACCCTCATGCGCCTGCGCGACGGGCGACTCGTGTTGCACTCCACGGCACCATTTGCGCCAGAGGAAGTGGCCGCAATTCGCCGCTTTGGCGAGCCTGCCTGGCTGGTCGAAGCGACCGGGATGCACGACACTTTTGCGCGCACGGCGCAGCTGGCATTCGCTGGCATTCCGTACCTCACACCCGCGCCGCTCGCCGGCCTCGCGGCCACTGCCTTGAATCCACCACCGCGCGACTGGGCCGGCGAAATCGATCTGATCAGAATCGAGGGACTGCGGCGGATCGACGAGTACGCTTTCTTCCATCGCGCCTCGCGCACGCTCGTGCTCGCCGATCTCCTCTTCCATTTCCCGGCGGAGATGCACGGCTGGCCGCGTTTCTTCGTGAAAACAATCATGCGCCTTCCACGTCTGGTCGGGATCAGTTTTCTTTTTCGCTCGATGATCCGCGACCGGGAGTGCTTCGGGCACTCGGTCCAGAAGATTCTCGCCTGGGATTTCAGGCAGATCGTGGTCGCGCATCGCGAGCCAATCGTCGATGACGCAAAATCCGTCTTCGTTAGGGCGTTGCGCGAACGCGGCTTTGCCCGGGAATAGGCGCTGGCCGATTGAACGCCCGCCCGGACCACCTGTCTAACGACCCATCATGAACAAAATCGTCACCCTCTCTCTCGCAGCCGCCTTCGCGGTCACCGCTTCATCTACCTTCGCCGGCAAGAAGCCCGGCAAGACCTGCTGCGCGAGCGACGCCGGCAAACAGGAATGCTCCGAAATTTACGCCAAGCTCAACCTCTCGGCGGAGCAAAAAACGAAGCTCGATGCCTTTCAGCAGCGTTGCGAAAAGGACGGCTGCACAGAAGACGGCATGAAGAAATTCTTCGCCGAGGCGAAAGGCGTTCTCACTCCCGAGCAATACACCCAGCTCAAGGCTGAGTGCGGCCAGATGGAGAAGCACGAAGCGAAATCCGAAAGCTAAGAACTAGCTGAGCCAGGGGGCGAGCTGGCGTTCGATTGCAGGCGTCAGCTCGACCCGGCACGGGTCCCCGGCCTCGATCCGGACCGTGCTTCCATTCTCGCGCGTCAACATCAGGGTCACCGGCTGCGCGCCCGGGGACGAGGCGAGAATTTCGCGCACCGTGCGCAACTCTTCCGCCCCGATGCCGGCAGCGAAACGCAACGTAATCGGCCGATCCTCGCGGACGCGCGGCGCCTCGTGCGCATGCCCATTACCGTTCACTTCGTCAGGCGGCTCCACGGCCTCTGGTTGAAGGAGCTTTACCTTTTGCGCGGTAGCCCGCACCGAGTCTTCGCGTTTGTCGACTGTGCCCCGGATTGCAATCACTTTGCCGGGCTCGAGCAGACTCGCGACCGGGACGTAGGTCTCGTTCCAAAGCACGACCTCGAGCGTGCCGGTCAGATCCTCGACGAAGACGACCCCAAACGGTTTGCCTTCCTTCTTGGTGAACTTGCGATCGACCTGCGCGATCGCGCCCGCGATCGTGAAGGCGGCGCGATCGTCCAGTTCGCCTAACGATGTAATGGTCTGATATTTGCCCGAGGCAAAGAGATGCGCGTAGGGGTCGAGAGGATGGCCGGTGACGTAGAAACCCAGCAACTCCTTCTCGTAGGACAACTTTTCGCGCTCGGTCCAGGCGACAAATTCGTGGCTCCGACGCGCGACCGGCGCGGTCGGCAAATCGCCGAAGAGCGAGACCTGACCGGACGCCCGATCGCGATGCGAGGAAGCCGCGGCCGCAAGCGTCTCCTCGATACAGGCGAATAGTTCCGCGCGATCACGCCCGAGAAAATCGAAGGCGCCGGCTTTAACCAGGCTCTCGGTGATCTTGCGATTCGCGATCCGGGAATCGACCCGGCTGCAAAAATCTTCCAGCGAGGCGAAATCCCCTCCCCGCTCCCGCTCCGCGATGGCGGAAGTCATCGCGCCTTCGCCGACATTCTTGATCGCGGCCAGGCCGTAACGAATGGACATCCCGCCGTCGTTAGGTTCGGGGGTAAACTTCAGGCTGCTCCGGTTCATGTCCGGCGGCAGGATAGGAATGCCCATCCGTTTGCACTCGCCGACGAAGACGGAAATTTTGTCGGTGTTGTTGATCTCGTTGCTCAACAGCCCGGCCATGAACTCGACCGGGTAATTCGCCTTCAGATAGGCGGTCTGGTAGCTGATCACGCCGTAGGCGGCGCTGTGGCTTTTGTTGAAGCCGTAGCCGGCGAATTTCTCGAGCAAATCGAAAATCTTGTTCGCCTTTTTCTCCGGGATTTTGTTCGTCCGCTCGCAGCCGGCGATGAAGCTGGCCCGCTCCTTCGCCATCTTCTCCTTGTCCTTTTTCCCCATCGCGCGCCGGAGCAAATCGGACTGGCCTAACGAATAACCTGCGAGCCGGTTGGCGGCGGCCATGACCTGTTCCTGGTAGATCATGACGCCGTAGGTCTCGGAGCAGATTTCCTCGAGCAGCGGGTGCTCGTATTTGATTTTTTTCAGGCCTTTTTTGCGTTGGATATAATCGCCGATCAGGTCCATCGGGCCCGGCCGGTAAAGGGCGATCAGAGCCATGATGTCGTCGAGCTTTTGCACGTCGAGCTGCTTCGAGACGCTCGTCATGCCGCCCGATTCCATTTGGAAAAGGCCGATTGTTTCCCCGCGATTGAAGAGGCCGAAGGCGGCGGCGTTATCCATCGGAATGTTCTGGAGCGAAAACTCCGGCTCGCGCTGCCGGATCAGGGTCAGGGTGTCCTCCATCACGGTCAGCGTCTTGAGACCGAGGAAGTCCATCTTCAGCATCCCAAGGTCGTTCAGCGGCCCCATCGCGTATTGGCTGACGATGTCGTTCCCTTTCGAATCGCGGCAAAGCGGAACGTACTCGGAGAGATCGCGATCGCCGATCACTACGCCCGCAGCGTGGACGCCGGCGTTGCGCGAAAGGCCTTCGAGGAGGCCGGCGTATTCCCAAAGCTGGCGCGTCGCCGGCTCGGTCTCGAGCGCGCGTTTCAGGTCCGGTGTTTTCTCCGCGGCCTGGGCGAGGGTAATGTTCAACTCGTTAGGGATCATCTTTGCGATCCGGTCGCAATCGCTGTAGCTCAGGCCCATGACGCGGCCGACGTCGCGGACCACGCTCTTCGCTTTCAGTTTGCCGAAGGTGATGATCTGCGAGACGCGGCGCTCGCCGTATTTTTGCCTAACGTATTCGAGCACTTCGCCGCGGCGCGCTTCGCAAAAGTCGACGTCGATGTCGGGCGGTGAGATGCGCTCCGGATTGAGGAAGCGTTCGAAGAGGAGGCCGAACTTGAGCGGATCGATGTCCGTGATCTCAAGGACGTAGGCAATGAGCGAGCCTGCGGCCGAGCCGCGCCCCGGCCCGACCGGGATGCCACGCTGCTTGGCGAAATGGATGAAATCCCAAACGATCAGGAAATAGCTGACGAAACCGGTCTTCTCCAGGACCTCGAGTTCTTTCGTTAGGCGCGCGCGCAGCTCGGGATCGTCCGTCGCGCGTTCACCGAAGCGCGCGCGCATCCCGGTGTCGCAGAGTTCACGCAGATATTCTTCGCGCGTTTTGCCCGGAGGCGGATCGTATTCCGGAAACTTCGAGGTCCCGAACTCCAGCTTCAGGTTGCAGCGCTCCGCGATCGCGACCGTGTTGGTGATCGCTTCGGGATGATCGGGGAAGAGTGCGCGCATTTCCGCCGCGGTTTTGAAATAGAGCTCCGGGGTGTATCGCATCCGCTTCTCATCGTGCACCATCTTGCCGGTGCCGATGCAGATCATGACGTCGTGCGCCTCGTGATGACCGCGCTCGAGAAAATGGACGTCGTTCGCCGCCACCAATCCGAGCCCAAATTCCTTCGCGATCGAGGGCAGGACCGCGTTGCATTTCTGCTGCGCTTCCAGGCCGTGATCGTGCAGCTCGAGAAAGAAATTCTCGGCCCCGAGAATGTCGCGGAAAGTCGCCGCGCTTGCCCGCGCCTTGTCGAGCTGGCCGGCCTGGATCGCCATGTTGATCTCGCCCTTGAGGCAGGCGCTCATCCCGATCAGGCCATCACAATGGCGGGCGAGAATTTCGCGATCGATCCGCGGCTTGTAATGCATCCCCTCGAGATGCGCGGTCGACATCAGCCTAACGAGATTGCGATAACCGGTTTCGTCCCGGGCCAGGAGGGTGAAATGATAAGCCGCGTCGCGCTGTGAATTCGGCCGGTCTTTGATCGCGCCCGGCGCCATGTAGGCCTCGACCCCGATGATCGGTTTGAGATCGGCGTCGGTTGCCGCCTGGTAAAAATCAATCGCGCCATGAAGGTTGCCGTGGTCGGTCATGGCAACGGCCGGCATCTTCATTTCGGCCGCCTTTTTCATCAACTCCTTCATCCGCACCGCGCCGTCGAGGAGGGAATACTCGGTGTGAAGGTGGAGATGAACGAAGGAATCGGCGGGCATGCGGAGTTACTATAAACTCGCTGCCGGAGGCAGCAAGAAATCGCCCGTTATCAGGCGAAAACCAATCCCTCAGACGCCGTATGGTTTGAGCCATTTCCAATCGAGCCCCTATCAATCGCGTGCGACTTGTCCTACCTCAAAAAATAGATGTAGCCATACCTGCCATAATCTGTTATCAATGTTGCTCGTATGAAAACTTCCAAATCGGTTGCCTTCGCTATGCTGGCTATTATCGCCGCATATTTTAGCTTCTCCGCCATCGCCGGCGCGGCTCTGCTGAATATCACGGTAGATCCCAACACTGGTCTTCCTGTCACCGACGTGAGTTTGGGCCACGGGGCAGACTACGGCGTGACGGGAAACTTCGACTTTGCGGTCTCAGATGTCTCCCTCTATAACAGCTTCGCTGGCAGCAACCTTCCGACTCCCGTCATGGATGGTTTCGCCAGCTATATCATGGGCAATCCTGGTCCGGTCGACTTGACCGGCTTCGATTACGCGGTTTTGCACTACGCCAAAGGTAAAGGTGGGACGAGCCAGGTCGGCGGCGTGGAAGTGTTTTACTTAAATGGCATGACCGGGGACTTCACTTTCCCTGACATCGGTTTGGGACCGAATGGAGTTGGCCACCTTTCCACCCTCCGCCTTTTCGGCAGCGCGCCCCAGAGCGTACCAGACAGTGGCAGCACCATGGCGCTGCTCGGAATCAGCCTGAGTGGCTTGGCCTACGCCCGGCGTTTCATCAAACGGTAAGCAGTTCGGCAGGCGATCCGCCTGCGGTATTCGGGGCGGTTTAACGACGGGAGCCCGGCTGTTATCGTCTGAAGATTCCGCCCGAGCGACCTCTTGTCGCCCTCGATAAATCTTCTCTAATTGTCAATTTGCGCGCCAACCGGAAAGGTGTGCCAACGGCCGACCACTCGTCCGCATTTCCTCGCCAATAGACTCGCGCCGGAGGACAATCCGAAATCGGCGCTTGCGCTGCAGCCGCGTTCTCTGATTTTCTTGCACGAAGCCGATTGAAAACCGATCGGATGCCACCACCTTAAACGCCCATGAAAAAACTCGAAGCGATCATCAAGCCGTTCAAACTCGAGGAAGTAAAGGAAGCCCTGGCCGAGCTCGGCATCGAGGGCATGACCGTGACGGAAGTGAAGGGCTTCGGGCGCCAGAAAGGGCACACCGAGATCTATCGCGGGAGCGAATACACGGTCGATTTCCTGCCCAAAGTAAAAGTGGAAGTCGTGCTCGCCGACGACATGGTCGACAAGGCGGTCAGCGTGGTCGTGAGCGCGGCCAAGACCGGCAAAATCGGCGACGGCAAAGTTTTTGTCCTGCCGGTCGAGCATGCGGTGCGCATCCGCACGGAAGAGATCGGCGAAAAGGCGGTTTAAGAAACCACCCCACAGGTTTTCCCTTGAGCCCGGGCAGGCGACGACGCCTGTTGCAAATTTTTTACAATCCCGAGCTGGCACTCCCTGGTGGTGAGATTAGCAGTTTTTTAACTCAACCACTCCGCAAACTCTCACCAAAGCCATGGCTAATAAAAAAACTCCGTCAGACGTCAGCAAGATGATCAAGGACCACGAGGTCAAGCTCGTGGACTTCAAATTCACCGACCTGCCCGGTGCCTGGCAGCATTTCACAACCACCCTCACCGAGTACAACGAGGACATTTTCACCGAAGGCCTCGGTTTTGACGGCTCCAGCATCCGCGGCTGGAAAGCAATCAACGCCTCCGACATGCTCGTCATTCCCGATCCGGGCACGGCCTGGATCGATATCTTCAACGCCGAGCCCACGCTCAGCCTCATCTGCACGATCGTGGAGCCGATCACGCGCGAGCCGTACAATCGCGACCCGCGCGGTCTCGCCGAAAAAGCGGAGGCGTATTTGCAGAGCACCGGCATTGCCGACACCGCCTTCTTCGGACCGGAAGCGGAATTTTTCATCTTCGACGACGTGCGTTTCAGCAACACCGGAAACGCTTCGTCCTATTCGGTCGACAGCGCGGAGGGACACTGGAACAGCGGCCGCGAAGAGTTCCCGAATCTCGGTTACAAGATCCGCGCGAAGGAAGGCTACTTCCCAGTCGCGCCGGCGGACACGTTGCAGGATTTGCGCAACGAGATGTGTCTGGAATTGGAGAAGGCCGGCATCCCGATTGAGCGTCAGCATCACGAAGTCGCGACGGCGGGCCAGGCAGAAATCGATATCCGTTTCGCGCCAATGAAAATCATGGGCGACTGGATGCAGTACTATAAATACATCGTCCGCAACGTCGCCCATCGGCACCATAAGACCGTCACCTTCATGCCGAAGCCGATCTTCGGCGACAACGGCTCGGGCATGCACACCCACATCTCGCTTTGGAAAGACGACAAGCCGCTTTTTGCCGGAAACGGCTACGCGGGTTTGAGCGACATGGCGCTCTTTTTTATCGGGGGAATTCTGAAACACGCGCCCGCGCTGACCGCGATCACCAACCCGACCACAAACAGCTACAAGCGGCTCGTCCCGGGCTTCGAAGCACCGGTCAATCTCGCCTATTCCGCCCGTAACCGTTCCGCTGCGATCCGGATTCCGACTTACTCGGCGAACCCGAAGTCAAAACGAATCGAGTTCCGGACGCCCGATCCGGCGGCGAATCCGTATGTCGCATTTGCCGCGCTCCTCCTCGCCGGTCTCGACGGGGTGCAGAACCGGATCGATCCGGGCGATCCGCTGGACAAGAATCTTTACGAACTGCCGCCGGAAGAACTGGCCCAGGTCCCGAGCGTGCCGGATTCGTTAGGCGGAGCAATTGCGGCCCTGGAAGCCGACCACGCGTTTCTCCTTCGGGGCGACGTTTTCAATACTGACTTCATCAACAACTGGATCGAGATGAAGCAAAAGGAATACGACGCCCTGCGGCTCCGCCCGCATCCTTACGAATTCCAAATGTACTACGACGTTTAATCGTGGCGGGAGCCGTGCGACCGCCGCGGCTAAGGATGGCCGAACCGGGAAAAGTCTTGCAACCCAGGGAGATCGTCCGATGTTCGTTACGTTATGGATCTCCTCGCATTTTTGGGCAACATCGGGGGACAGGAATTGATCATCATTCTGCTGATCATCCTCCTGCTCTTCGGCGCGAAGAAGTTGCCGGAGCTGGCGAAGGGAATGGGCAAGGCCGTGCGGGAATTTCAAAGCGCGAAGGACGAGTTCAGCGACGAACTGCACAAGGCGGGCAAAACTCCGGATAAGGACGTGCGCCAAGCCGACGCCACCGTGCCGCGGATCGACCATGCCGCGACCGCGCGGGAAGTTCCACCGCCGCCGGCGGATGAGCCTGCCCGCACCACGGACGAGCGCACTTCGCGCGAAGTGTGATCCCCCGGCGGACAAAGCTGGCGCCTCTTTCAGAGACGCGAAACCCTGTCTCGGCGCGGTAAGCATGAGACGTGCTTTGGATTTTTATCCGATGACATCCGAAAGCTTATCGTCTAACCATACCGCTCCAAAAATCATGTCTGACAACGATCTCCGCAGCCAAATCAAGGAAATGCTGGTCAAGAACCTGATGCTGCAAACGCCGGCCGATCAGATCGCAGATGACCTCCCGCTCTTTGGTCCTGGCGGGCTCGGCCTCGATTCGATCGATGCGCTCGAGCTGGTCGTGAGCATGGAGAAAACGTTCGGGGTCGGCATACCGAACTCGGAGGTCGCGGGGACAGCTTTGCAGACCGTGAATTCGATCCACGACTACATCGTGGAAAAAGCCGAGCGGCCGGCGGCGTAACCTCTACAAGGTTTCCGCGAGATTGATCGCGTCGATCAACTGGCGATACCGGCCAAACTGATGCCGATGCGGTGTGAGAACGAGGCGCGGCAGCTCCAGGATTTCCGGCTGATTTTTTTCCTGCGGCAACGCATTCCGCTGTTCGATCGAGCCTTCTCGCAGCAAATCCGCGAACTGTTTATTTAACTCCACTAGCGCCTTGTCAGTCAATCGGTTGCAGATTCTCAGGACCAGCTGGGAACCGACCCAGCGCGACGACTGGTAGTTGCGATAGAAATGCAGGATGTGCTCCACCGCGGCCTTCACGTCGTGCTCGATCTTGATGAAATTAAAGTCCTCCTTGGAGATGAGACCGAGCTTGAGCAAGTGGTCGGTCAGGAACCGCATCCAGGTTTCCCAATAGCTGCCATCGGGCCGATCGATCAGAACAATGGGGATGATCAGCGCCTTGCC
>JALYQE010000042.1 GCA_030855965.1 Verrucomicrobiota bacterium
TCCGCCGTCTGGAGGAGCGGGCGGTCCGAGCGCCGGCCGAGCCGTTCCAGCAGGGTGGGAAGTTCCGCCGTCAGGCAAAACACCGTCCCCAGCTCGTGAAGCCGCGTCGTATTCTCCGGGCGCAGAATCGCGCCGCCGCCCGTGATGATCACCGCCGGCTGCGCCGGACCGATCGTTTCCAGGATCGCGCTCTCCTCTTCGCGGAACCGTTCCTGCCCGAGCCGCTCGAAAATATCGCTGATCCGCATCCCGACCGCGGCCGCGATCATGGCGTCGGTATCCAGGCGCGGCCAGCCCCGGCTGGCGGCGAGCCGGCGTCCGACAGACGATTTCCCGGTCCCCATGAACCCGATGAGGACAATCGATCGATCCGCCGCACTCACGCCACACTATAACGCCGCAGGAGGCGGAAGGAAGAAGGATGAATTGAGCGGCGGTCCCCAACTTCATCCTTTCAAAGTTTTTCCCTCCGCCTTACGACCTTCGCTATAGTCTTCACCGCATGAAAAAGCATCCCGCGTCGCCCGACAACCGCCCCGGGGCCGATCAGCCCGCCTGGAAGCGCTCGCTTTACACCATCATCTTCGAGAGCGACACGCCGGCCGGGAAGGCCTTCGACCTCGCACTCCTTTGCGCCATCGGCGCCAGCGTGCTCATCGTCATGCTCGAGAGCGTGAAGTCGATCCAGAGCGAGCACGCCATTCTCCTGCGCGACTTGGAATGGATTTTCACCGGCCTTTTCACCCTGGAATACATCCTCCGCCTGCTCTGCGTGCGCCGGCCGCTCCGGTATGCCTGGAGCTTCTACGGCCTCATCGACCTGCTCGCCATCCTGCCCAGCTACATCTACCTCTTCACCTCCGCGAATTACGTCATGGTCGTGCGCATCGTCCGGTTGCTCCGGGTTTTCCGCGTCCTCAAGCTCGCCCATTTCCTCCAGGAAACCGAGACCCTCATCGCCGCCCTCCGGGCCAGCAGCCGCAAGATCGTCGTCTTCCTTTTTAGCGTCATCGCCCTCGCCACCGTCATGGGTACCGTCATGTATCTGGTCGAAGGCGAGGAGAACGGTTTTACCAGCATCCCGCACAGTGTTTACTGGGCGATCGTCACCCTCACCACCGTCGGCTACGGCGACATCACCCCGCACACCACCCTTGGGCGGTTCATTGCCAGCGTCATCATGATTATGGGCTACGGCATCATCGCCGTCCCGACCGGAATTTTCTCCCTCGAGCTGCGAGCCGCGGCCAAGGCGCGGGACGCGCGTGCCTGCGCCAAGTGCGGCACCACCGAAGCCGACCCCAACGCGCGCTATTGCCGCCGCTGCGGCGCAACCTTGTAGCCTGGGCAAAGCCCGGTGGGATTTAACCGCAGAGAGCGGAAAGATAAGGGCACGACAGGAGGTGGCTGCGCTGGGAGCAGCCGCCTCTTGTTTTTTCGCGAGATCGGGGGCGCGCTGAAATCCAGCGGTTGTAGGGCGGGCGCTCCGCCTGCCTTCCGCAGTCTTCGATGAAACTCTCGTGTTTGCGGGCGGAAATGAGAAGGAAGAAGGCAGAAGGCAGAAGGAAGAAGTCGGCCACAGCGGGAATACGAGGACGGCGCAACGGTGGCGACTTTTCGCGAATGATTTCAAAAGAGAAAGTTTGCCGGCTCGCTATCGCGCCAAACCCTGCGATTGGTGCAGCGTGCCTCTAGAAGATTGCCCGACCTGCGGTTATGCCCTCTCGATCGCCGATCATCGCTGCCGGCATTGCGCGCCCGGCTCATTCTCGGATTCGCGCCTGTCGCTGATCGATTCGAAAAACCTCATTTGGCTGGCGCTGGTGCTCCTGGGCGCCGTGGGGTATCTGTTTTTCTTCCGCTAGGAGCAGGCCACTGCGCCCGCCGAATGACAGGTTGCCTTTTCTCCCAGAGTGGGCGACCTTTGGCCTAGTTTCTTTGCGGCGAATCACCCTTAACGGCGCTCAGCGGGTGCCCGGGTCTCTTCAAGTCCGCGTCTCATGCTTATCTTATGAATTCTAATCTTCTCGTCGCAGCCTCCAAAGTGATCCCCCTGACTGAACTGCTGGTGAACGTGGTCTCGCGTCGGGTGCGGCAGTTGAACCAGGGACATCGCCCACTGGTGGCGACACCTCCGGGGATGGGAATCGCCGATGTGGCCCTGACCGAAATCATCGAGGGCAAGCTGACCTCGAAACCGGCGGAAAAGTCGGACGCGGTGGTGGAGACGTTCCCGGGTTTGCTCCCCGGAATGAAGAAGGCGGCGTAAGAGCGCTCCGCCGGGTTCAAATCTCAGTAGGACAAACGCCAGAAACGTTTGCTCACGGAGGTGTCGAAGGTCTCGTCGACGATGCGTTCTTCCCAGATCGAGGTCGCGGCCGGGAGGGCGCTTTGCTCGGGCCAGGTGGCGAGGTCGGGAGAACGGCCAAGCGTGAAGGGAACGCCTAACGGGGCAAGGTAGCGCAGCCGGGCAGTCCCCGCGCTTGCGCTAAGGCTCAGGATCTCGAGCCGGGGCGGAAATTTCGCCAACGCCAGCGGATTCGGCTCGCCCCAAAGGCTGAGCGCGAATTGGTAAAAGGCCGGGAGCCGTCCGCTCCAGGCGGCTTCGTTATGGACGGCGCCGCACTTCGGATAAAGGAGCATGTCGCTGTTCACGGTGTAGCCGGCGTCGAGCCACTTGTTATAAACGCCGAGGGCATCGAGCCAATAGATATCGGAGTTACTCTGGGACGAGGAGCTCTCGCTCGTGCCGATATCCATATAAATCGTTAGGGGAAGTTTGGGCGCGGTGTTGAGGGTGTTGCCGCGGAAGTTGGGCCCGGCCCAGAAGGCGGGGGAAAAGACGCCGATCTTGCCGAAGACGCCGCTATTGGTCATGCCCATGTAGGCGGTGAGGAGCCCGCCTAACGATGAGCCGGCGGTGAGGTTGGCCGCGGGCTGGATGGCCTGGCCGGGCTGGTTCAGGGTGCGGTAGTTGTAGTCGAGGGTGGGCAGGACGTTGTCGCGCAGGAACTGGACATACTTGTCGGCGATGCCGGGCGGCTGGCCGGCGAGTTGGTCGCCGGGCGGGATGTACTCGACCAGGCGGTCGCTTCCGTAGCCGTTGCCGTTGTCGACCGCGACGAGGATGGCTTCGCGCATCCGGCCCTGGCCGATCTCGTAGTTGGCGATGCGGTCGGCGTCCCAGGTGCCAAAGGTGCCGCCGGGAAAGAAGACGTTCTGTCCGTCGTGGAAGTAAACAACGGGATAACGCCGGCTGGTGTTTTCCACGTAACCGCGCGGGAGATAGATCTTGATGTTGCGCCCGGGGATGCCGCTGACGCTGCTATTGACGAAACGGGTGGCGATGGAGGAAGCGGAGACGGTGGCGGGCGGCTGGTAGTTATAGACCTGGCCGTCCTGGACGGTGAAGACGTCGAGGCTGGTGCGATAGTTATAAGGCGCGACGAGTGACTGGTAGGGGACGGGGATGGCGGGAGCGGCGCCTTGTGGGGGGTTATAGGGCGGGGCGGGGGCGTTGTCATAATTTCCGGCGCCGTCGTTGAAAACGAACTCGATTTCGTTTCCGGGCAAGGCGATGGCATCAAGCTCGAAGACGCTCTCGCCGGCGGTGCGGCCGGGGCCGACCTTTTGCATCGGCACCTGGAGGTAGGAGCCGCCGATGGTGTTGTCTCGGTAAAGGAGGTTGGCCGAAGTCCAGGAGGAGTAATAGCGGATGAACTTGCCGGAGTAAGGCGGGGCCGGCGCGCTCGGGGCGGTGAGACTGAGCAGCCCGCTGATCGCGGTCGAGCTGGCGCTGCAATAGTTCACGACCGAGATCGGATGTTTGAAATAGGTGTAAGTGACCGGTGCGCCCGCCTCCAGCGCGACCGAGGCCGACCAGACGTTGCCGGTGGACCAATGGAGCTTTACTCCAAACTGCTGGATGCCGCCGGAGCTGAGGTCGCGATGCGCACCCGAGACAAAAACTTCGTTCCCGGCGCCGACATCCTGGGTGATGGAGAAGGAGACGGGAACGCGCGCGGGGTTCGCGGCGAACAGCCCGGCGCTCGCCCCGAGAAACGCGGCGAGAGCGAAGAGGAAGAATAAGGCGAGGCGTCTTCCGAGAAGGAACATGAGGCCGAGGGTTGTGCTCGAAAAGGGCGCGACTGTCAAGGTTGCCGCCGGTATAGCAGTTAACCGGGACGGCTTCGGGGGTTGCCGGTTGAGTGGAGACGTGACACCGAGTGATGACAAACGAGCGGGCGCTACCGCCTGTCACTCGTCACTTGTGCAATCACTTATCACTTGTCCTGAACTGATCTTCTTTCTCCTTGAAGAGCACATTGAAGGTGGTGAGCGAGCCGTAGCAGCGGGTGATGTACTGCTGGAGATCGAACTTGTCGGCGTCGCTCAGCTTCTCGCTCGCGTTGACCTTTTGCTCGAGGACACGGAGATTGTTCCGGACCATGACGATCTTGTGGAAGAAGGTCTCGAGCGGCACTTCCTTTGCCTGGAGCGAAGCATCGGCGGGGCGCAGTGCGAGGATGCCGCTCTGCCAGCGCGTAGCGAGGCCCTCGACTAGCTGATCCGGTTTCTCCAGGCCCAGCGCGTCGACCATGGCCTGCGCCGTTTGGCGGATGAGGGCGGAGAGCGGCATCTGCATTTCCGTTAGGCTGGCGCTCGGCTCGGCGACGGTGACTTCGCTTGTCGCCGGATCGATCGTCCGCGGCGCGTCGTCGAAATTGATGTCGGCGGTGTGTTCGGTGAGCGCTTTGATCGTGCCCACGCCGTAGCGCGGATGGCGCAGCTGCATCCCGATGTGAAGGTTTTGGATTGGAATTCCCATGGTCTTCAAGCTCCGGCGGAGCACTCTCCGCGCAACTCAAAACCGCGATTACGGGACAAACACGTTATCGCTGTCGAAATAGCCCTCGCTTCCAACATAATTGTCGAAGCTATTCCGGCAGGTCTTAAAGATGTTCTCCGACACACGCACGGTCGTGCTCCCGGTGTAGGCCACGATGGGACTGCCGGTTTGCAGAGGGTAAAGGTTCCGAAAGATGTTTCCCGAGACCCGCGCCTGATGGGTCGCGATCAAGAATGCGCCGTTCTCGTTGTTAATCTTGTTGGTTTGGCTGGTGAAGCTGCAGTCAGCGACGATTGCGCCGATACAGTTGTTCAGCAGCAGGTGAGTCCCATCGAGGGCGAGTGGGCTGGTGTGGTGGAAATCCACATGGCAAACTTTGACCGCACTCAGATTTACCATCCAGACGCCATCGGCAAAAAAATCGAGGTGACCATTAATCAGCGTGAAAACCGGGCTGGGGGAGGCTGCTCGTGAAGATTGCAGATTTAAGGCAGCGTGTCCGGCGCTTCCACATAGAACAACTTCAAAGCCCGACATGTAGAAACCTTCCACCCATCCCGAGGTCACTACCGCCGACTTACAGAACTTTATCTCTGTGCTGGTGAGAAAAATGCCGGTCGTGGCCGTGGCGTCCGGCGAGCGCCATTGAATCCCGGTTTCAGTGATGTCGACATTGCCTTCGATTACAACCTTATCGATCACTGAATTAGGTGCCTTATACAGATAAATGCCGTTGGTCCAGTATCCTCCGGAATTGCCGGTTCGATTGCTGCCACGAATCTCGACGTTCTGGATCGTGGCCGTGCGAATCTTGGCAAAATCACCGCGGTTAAACGTGGCCGAGATGGCTGTTCCCGCCGCGGCGGTTAAAGCGGTGAGCGTGAGTCCATCTATATTAAGAGTATTATCGTTTATGCTTGGCGCATAAATCCCCGCATTCGGCCCGGTAAAGAGAATGCTGGAAACGCCGGGACCGTCTCCGTAGATGCGGAATGCCCTGCTCGCAGGCAGAGTCATCCGGCCCGTATAATGGTATCTTCCTGGTGGAAAATAGAGGCTATGTCCCGTCGCAATCGCCTTATTGATTGCCGCTGTATCGTCCGTGCCGTCGCTTGCGGTGGCACCGAAATCTCTCACGCTAGTCATATCGCGCAGGGTATTCAGTGCAGTTCGAGCCGCAATCGTTTTTTAGAATGCGCACGGAATGGTCCCGCCGGGAGTCTACGAGGCGCGGCGGCGAGGCTGGACCCCACCCCGTAGCGCCGCGTTGACTGCGCGAGGCGCTCAGGGCGAAGCTCTCGAGGAGAGGATCGTATTCGCGCTGTTTGATCCGTAAACTTGAGTTCATCGAAATTTCAGCCTGCGACGACTGCGAGACCGCGCTCTTCCATCGCAGGGCCGACAGCTTGCGAATACGAGCGGGATAATCCGATCGAATTTCTCGCCCTCGATCGTCCGGACATCCCTCATCGGCAAAATCCTGGTCGAATTCCTGCATTCCCCTTGGGCCGCTTCAGCGCTGTTTCAGACTAAAGATGGTGGCGGCGCGTTCAAGGATTTTTGTTGTCCGGGCGGCGCCCGCTCCGTAGGCTGACGTCAAATCGGCTCGCGCCCGGCGACGTTCCGGGCGGGCAGAGCACAACCACAGCGAAAGGATATTATTATGAGCGCACCTTATGTTCCAATGATCAGCTCCGGCACGGCCGGTCCACTCGGCGTCCTGCATCTGCCGCGTCTCTGGCAGAAGGTGTCACTCGAGTCGCAGGGGAAATTAGCCGCGGGCTATCCCGGGATGGGGCGCGGCTACGACGCCATGACCTGCGCCGCGCTTGGCCTCGATGAGGAGGCGGTGCAGAGTTACATTAAGAACGAGAAGCCGAATTACACGCAGTTCGAAGCCTGGGTAAAGAAGAACGCCAGGTCGTTAGACAACGACGCAATCGAGAAACATAACGCGGCGGTGCGCGGCTACATCCACGACGACGAAACGCGCAAGGAAATCCTCGGCTGCTGCGGTCTGGCGGATGACAGCGCGGCGGCGAAGGACGCGGTCAACCTGAATAATCTTGATGACTGGCATGCCTTTCACCAGGCGGTCCTGAAGTAACTCTGCATGCCGCTGACCCAGGCGACCGCTTTCCGTAAGACCGTGGAGACTTTCACCGCGGGAGCACGGACTTTGCCGCAACGTTACTTCGTTGCGCCGGAGATCTTCGCCGAGGAACGAGCGAGGATCTTCGCCCGGCAATGGATTTGTGTCGGGCACCAGTCTCAACTGGGCAGGGCGGGGGATTACATTGTGCAGGAGGTGGCGGGCGAGAGTCTGGTCGTGCTGCGCGATCAAAAAGACGTGATCCAGGGATTCTATAATGTGTGCCGGCACCGCGGCACCCGCCTCTGCGAAGCGGCGAGCGGGCATGCGGCGGCGATCCAGTGTCCTTACCATGCCTGGACATACGCGCTCGATGGCCGGCTGATCGGCGCACCGCACATGGAAGAGGCGCCGGACTTTGCGAAGGCGGACTACTCTTTGCAAGCCGTCCGGCTGGCGCTCTGGGAGGGTTTCATATTCGTTAGTCTGGGCGACCTGGCGCCGCCCCTCGAAAAGGTGTTTGCGCCCCTGGCGGGGAAATTCACGCACTGGAATCTGCCGCTGCTTCGTTCCGCGCGCCGGATCGAATACGACGTGCACGCGAATTGGAAACTGATCTTCGAAAACTACTCCGAGTGTTATCACTGCCCCGGCGTGCATCCGCTGCTTTCGAAAGTCTCGCCATCCGACTCGGCGGAGAATGATCTCACGGAAGGGCCGTTTCTCGGCGGGTTTATGTCGATCAAGGAAGGTAAAAGCCTGACCACGAGCGGCGAGACCTGTGCGCGTGCGGTCGGCGATATCAAGGCGGAGGATCATGCCCGCGTCTTCTACTATTCCATTTTTCCCAACATGCTCCTGAGCATGCACCCGGACTACGTCATGGTGCACCAGCTGTGGCCGCAGTCACCGGAGCGAACGCTGGTTCAGTGCGATTGGTTCTTCCATCCGGACGCGGCCGGGAGCCTCGATCCCGGCTACAACCCGGAGGACGCTATCGAGTTCTGGGACATGACGAACAAGCAGGACTGGCATGTTTGCGAGCTGAGTCAGCAGGGAATCTCCTCGCGCGCTTACCAGCCGGGACCTTACTCGCCGCGCGAGAGCATCCCCGCGGCCTGGGACCGCGAATACTTGCGGCAGCTTGGCTAGCCCCCGGCCATCGCGCCGATGATGAAGAAAGGCTCGGCGCCATTCGCGATCGCTTCGGGCAGCGGCGCGTCGGGTAGTTCGTGCGAGAAATCCTCCCCGCAACAAAAGAACCTCACCAGCGGACGGCGCTTTTGTGTCTCCTGGTCGCGCACCGTGCCGCGCAGCACCGGATAGGCGGCTTCGAGCGCGTCGAGAATGCGTCGTTGCGTGATCGGCGCGGCAACATCAAACTCCACTTCATCTTCCACCCGCGCCAGCGTGCGCAGGTGAACCGGGAGCACGACCCGGATCATGGCAAGGTCTGGACTTCGACCGAACAAACTGCAGGAAGATCACGCACGACCGCGTTCCAGGTGTCGCCGGCATCGGCCGAGGCGTAGACCTGGCCGCCGGTGGTGCCGAAATAGACGCCGCACTGGTCGAGCGAATCGACCGCCATCGCGTCCCGCAGCACGTTTACATAGCAATCTTGCTGCGGCAGGCCTTTCGTTAGGGCTTCCCATTCGTTGCCGCCGCTGCGGCTGCGATAGACGCGCAGCTTCCCCTCGGGCGGGTAATGCTCGGAGTCGCTCTTGATCGGAACGACGTAGATCGTTTCGGGCTCATGCGCGTGGACATCGATCGGAAACCCGAAATCTGACGGCAGGTTGCCGCTAACCTCCGACCACATGTCCCCAGCGTTATGGCTTCGCATCACATCCCAGTGTTTTTGCATGAAGAGCACGCCGGGCCGCGAGGAGTGCATCGCGATTCGATGGACGCAGTGGCCGACATCCGCTGCCGGATCCGGAAGTTCGTATTGCGATTTGAGTCCTTTGTTTATCGGCTTCCAACTCTGGCCCGCGTCATCGCTCCGAAACGCGCCCGCGGCTGAGATCGCGACAAAAATCCGCGCCGGATTTGTCGGATCGAGCAGGATGGTGTGCAGGCACATTCCACCCGCGCCCGGCTGCCAGAGTTTTCCTTTTGCCTCGCGCAGGCCCGGAAGTTCCTCCCAACTGGCCCCTCCATCGGTGCTGCGGAAAAGAGCCGCGTCTTCCGCGCCGGCATAGACGATGTCGGGATCGGTCAGGGACGGCTCAAAATGCCAGACGCGTTTGAACTCCCACGGATGCTGCGTGCCGTCATACCATTGGTGTGTCCCCGGGACGCCGTCGTAAACAAAATCCTTCCCGACCGGCTCCCAGGTCTCTCCGCCATCGTCAGAACGCTGCACCTGTTGCCCAAACCAGCCGCTGGTTTGCGACGCGTAAATTCGGCTTGGATTCACCAGCGAGCCTTTGAGATGATAAATTTCCCAGCCGGCAAAGTGCGGGCCGCTCACTTTCCAATCCTTGCGCTTGCCGTCCGAAGTCAGGACGAAAGCCCCTTTCCGAGTGCCAACTAAGAGTCGTACTGCGCTCATAATGCCGGTTTCTATCTCGACGGTGCGATTGCGATCAACCCAAATGTTACCTACGCGGGGATTTCCACCTCCACCAGCTTCGCCAGGAGGATAAGCGATTCCTGCCAGCCGAGATAACAGGCCTCGCGCGGAATGGCGCCGGGCACGCCTGCCTGAGTGATGTTAACCTCCGTGCCGCATGAGACCTCGGCCAGGGTCACCGTCACCTGCATCTCACCGGGCAGATTGGGATCGTCAAATTTGTCGGTGTAGCGGATGCGCTAGGTGCACATTCGCTCGACGCCAAAAAGCTGCATACCCGAGTCGATCAGCTGAGTCGGACGCCGACGTTGGCGCTGAAGCGTGCTGTTTCCGGAAACGGCTAGCTATCGCAGACCGAGAAACTCGCGCGCGCTCCCGCTCAGGAGCCGCGCCTTGTCCTCCGCGGAGAAATCCGCCATCGACTCGATCAATTCGCCGGGGTGTGCTTCGCCTAACGGGAAGGGATAATCGGAGCCGAGCGCGATCCGTTGCGTCCCGAAAAGTTTGCA
>JALYQE010000048.1 GCA_030855965.1 Verrucomicrobiota bacterium
TTCGCAGACCACCTTGCTCGGCATCGCGGAGAATGAGAGCGAAGAAGGACCGCTGCGGCAGGCCCTCGAAAGCGAAGCCGCGATGCTGCGAGAGATGAATCTCTCGCCCGAAATCATCGTCCGCTCAGGCGAGCCGATCCGGCAAATCCTGGCCGAGACGACCGCGAACGAGTACGACCTAGCGGTCATCGGCGCGCGCCGTAAAGGGAGCGGCGGCACCTACTGGCGCCCGGAGAAAACCTACGAAGTGATCAAGGCCGTCCCGCCGCCGGTCCTGGTCGCGATCGGGGCCTGCCGCCAGGTCGGGCGCATCCTCGTCTGCACCGGCGGGAAGAAATTCATCGACGACGCGGTGCAACTGGCGGGCGACATCGCGAAATGCGTCGGGGCCACGGTCACGCTCCTCCATGTCATGGCGGAACCGCCCGCCATCTACGCCGATCTCGTTCGGCTGGAGGAAGACGTCGAGCGCCTCCTCGCCTCCGAGTCCGAACTCGGACGCAACCTGCGCGGGCAGAAAGAGAGCCTCGAAAAGATGAGTCTCAACGTCGAACTCCGCGTCCGCCACGGGCTCGCGCTCGACCAGATTTTTGCCCAGGTGCGAGAGGGCGAACACGACCTGATCGTGACCGGGACGTCGCAGGCGCGCGGCACTTTTCGCCACTACATCATGGGAGATTTGACCCGCGGGATTTTGAACCGGGCCGATTGTCCTGTGCTGGTCGCGCGC
The DNA here is from genome assembly GCA_030855965.1 of Verrucomicrobiota bacterium. GTDB lineage: Bacteria > Verrucomicrobiota > Verrucomicrobiia > Chthoniobacterales > UBA10450 > Palsa-1392. The sequence continues at coordinate 731 of JALYQE010000048.1, forward strand.
GCCGGGAAGATCGTCGATCACGAGGACGCGGAAGGCGGATTTTTCCACCGCCTTCTCCACGGCTTCGGCGCGAGCAAAGCGGCCTAACGAGCGCGCGCGGCGCGGCAAGGCGGCTTGCATGGGCGGTCTCTGCCGCTATGCTGCGCCAGCCCGCTTATGAATCAAAAAAAACGTTTCCTTCTCGTTAGGCTCAGCCTCGGTTTCGTCCTTGGCCTCGGCCTCGTTCTGCTCCCGGCCTGCTCGAAAAAGAAGGGCGGCCAGGACGCCGGCAGCACTGGCGATTACGTTACCGGAACGCCGCTGCCCGACCGCCAGGAAGGCACCTCTTTCCTCAGCGGCAACGTCGATCGCAGCCAATTCCAGCCGGTTTATTTCGACTACGACAGCCAGACCATCCGCTCCGCCGAGAACGACAAGATCCAGCAGGTCGCCGGCTTCCTCCAGCAAAGCAGCCGGCAGATCATCATCGCCGGTTTCACCGACGAACGCGGAACGGCGGAATACAACCGCGGCCTCGGCGAGCGCCGCGCCCAATCCGTCCGCGAAGCCCTCATCGCGATGGGAGCCGACGCGCAGAACATCCAGACCGTCAGCTTCGGCGCCGACATGCCGGCCGATCCTTCCTCCAATGAAGAAGCCTGGGCCAAGAATCGCCGCGCCGAGATTGGCGTCGTGAAATAGCGGCGCGAGCTGTTTCCGGGCTTGCTGACCCCGGCACACCCCTTCACGCGGAATCGTCGTTTGCGGGAACCTCGATCCGACCTTTGGGATAGGAGGAATGGTCAGGACCGTTTTTCCGACCGGAATATCCCGAATCCTCGCCGTTGCGATTCAAGCGGATCAAAAGATCGTCGCGGCGGGACGAGCGACCGGTCCCAACCTCTATGACTTCGCGCTGGCTCGATACAACGTGGATGGAAGCCTCGATCTCTCTTTCGGCTCCGGCGGCATGGCCTGGTGGAAGCGTAAAACCTGCCGCCGGTTTCGACTCCGAATCGTGCCGACCTCTAGGGGTGGGCGCATCGACCCTCAAGGGGTGGCCGCGTTGACCTCAGAGGGCGCCGCGTTGACCTCCCGGGGTGCCGCCGGTTGGGGCGAGGGAGGGATTCGGCGAAGGTAGCGGTGGAATGGCGACTGCCACCTCATCCCCGGCGACCCGGCGCAACTGGATCGCGCATCTCTGGCGGGAATGGACCCTCGAGAGCTGGCGCTCGATCGCGCCCGCCCGGGCAAAACCGCGCCCGGGCGAGTGGCCTAACGACCAGCTCAGCGCCGCCTGGCTCGGCCACGCCACCGTCCTGCTGAATTTCTTTGGCATCACCATCCTGACCGATCCGGTGCTCTTGCGCCGGATCGGGATTCCGCTGCCGTTCACCGCGATCGGGCCGAAACGCCTGACCGCGCCCGCGCTGACGGTGGAGGAGCTGCCGCCGATCGATCTCATTCTGCTTTCGCACGCGCATTTCGACCACCTCGATTGGCGGACGCTGCGGCGCTTCGACGGCCGGACGCAGGTCGTGACGGCGTCGCGCACGCGCGACTTGCTGGGCTGGACGAGGCTGCGCCGGATCACCGAGCTGGGCTGGGGCGAGGAGACGACGGTGGAAACCGCGGCCGGCTCGCTTCTCGTTAGGGCGTTTCCCGTCCGGCACTGGGGCGCGCGGCTGCGGAGCGATGATTACCGCGGCTATAACGGCTACGTCCTGGAACGCCACGGCCACCGGATCATCTTCGCCGGGGACACGGCCCTAACGAGTTTCGCCGCGTTGTGCGACGGGCGACCGTACGAGCTCGCGCTCATGGGGATCGGCGCCTACGAGCCGTGGATTCGTTCGCATTGCAACCCGGAGGAAGCGATCGCGATGGCGACCGCAGCCGGGGCGCGTTTCATCATGCCGGTGCATCACCAGACCTTTAAACTGAGCTTCGAACCGTTCCGGGAGCCGATCGAGCGTTTCGTTAGGGCATTGTCGCCTGAGCCGGAGCGGATCGCTCTGTGCGAGATCGGCGAGACGTTCGTGCTCAAGAGTCGCAGGCTGGACAGCCGGGAAGATCTGGCTTAACGAATTCCTGAAGCGTTCACCTTATGTTTAGTCCGACTAAAATCTACTTCATCGCCTTCGGTCTCCTCACCATCGCCGGCGGAATCATGGGCTACGTCAAGGCCGGGAGCACGGCTTCGCTCATCGCCGGCGGGGTCAGCGGCATTCTACTGATTGTGGCGGCGCTTCTTTTGCCCAGCCATGTCGTGGTCGGGCTCGCCCTCGGCGGAATCGTTTCGCTTTTGCTGGCCGCGAGATTTTTACCGGCGTTCTTCCGGGCCGGGAAAATGATGCCGGACGGAATGATGGCGCTGCTCAGCGTCCTCGGCGTCGTCTTTGCCATCGCGGCCTGGATCCGCAAATAGCGGCTGCGCGTGCGGAAATTCCAACTGCGAACGCTGCGCTGGGTCGCGCTCCTGCTCTTCCTCGGCCTCTTCAGCGCTATCGTGCTGCGCTGGATCTCGCTCGAGCGACTGCGCCTGGGCTGGCAGATGCCCGGCGTTCCGCCGCGCCCGTCGCCGAGCGCAACCGCCATCGCGACTCCGACGCGGCCTCCGGTCATCGGTGGGAAACTGGACACGGCGAAATTGTGGAGCGGGATCACCGTCCAGGCGGAGGTGAACCCGACGCCCGGCGGCGCCGCCGCGGTCGAGCGGAACGACCCGCAGAGTTACGTCCTCGATTTGAAATTGAGGGTGCGCGTGCCGACACCGAACCGAACGGTCGAGGAGCTGGCCACAGTGACGCCAGAGTTGCCGAAACTCCTCCCACAGCTCGCCTCCGCCATCGGGCCCAACCCGGTCTCGCCCCTCTTTCAGCAGCTTTACGATCTCAAGC
>JALYQE010000099.1 GCA_030855965.1 Verrucomicrobiota bacterium
TTGAAGGGAAAAATTTTCCTCTGGTGGATGGCCGCGACGATTTTGCCGGGCGGATGGCTCGTCCGGCTGCTCGGGCTGCCGCGGGAAGGGGACCACGAGGAAGCCGTCCTTCTTTTCACCAGTGGCAGTTCGGGCGATCCGAAAGGCGTTGTCCTGAGCCATCGCAACCTGATCGGCAACGTCTCGCAGTTTCGCGTCATGCTCGACGCCACCCACGACGACCTGATTCTCGCTTCGCTGCCTTTCTTCCACAGCTTCGGTTGCACGGTGACGCTTTGGTTCCCGCTGATCGAAGGGGTCCGGATCGTGACGTATCCGAATCCGCTCGAGACCGCGAAATGCGCCGAGCTGATCGAGCGCCATCGCGCCACGATCGTGGTGGCGGCGCCGACTTTTCTCCGGGGCTACCTGCGCAAGGCCGAGCGCAACCAGCTCGCGAGCGTGCGCCTGACGATCACGGGCGCCGAGAAATTGCCGCGCAGCCTGGCCGACGCGTTTGCGGAGCGCTTCGGTAAACCGGTCTTTGAAGGCTATGGCCTGACTGAGACCTCGCCGGTGGTGAGCGTGAACCTCCCCGAGCCGGAGCCGAAGAACCCGGGCGACCCGGTGCAACCTTCTCAGCGGCCGGGCTCGGTCGGGAAAATGGCGCCGGGGATCGCGGCGGAGATTCGCGATCCGGAGTCGGGAGAAAAGCTCTCGCTGCATGAGACCGGAATGCTCTGGCTCCGCGGTCCGAATATTTTCGAAGGCTACCTGCACGATCCGGCCCGGACGGCGGAGGTGTTGCAGGAGGGATGGTTGAAAACAGGCGATCTCGGCCGCTTCGATGAGGACGGGTTTCTCTATATCGAGGGCCGGCTCTCGCGCTTTTCCAAGATCGGGGGCGAGATGGTGCCGCATGAGACGGTGGAACAAAAAATTCTGCTCGCGTTAGAGCTGGGCAACGAAGGCGAGCGCACCATCGTCGTGACCTCGATCGTCGACGCACAAAAGGGCGAGGCGCTCGTTCTCCTGAGCACGATCGAGATCGATCAGGCTACGTTGCGCACGCAGTTGCACGACGGCGGGGTGCCGAATCTCTGGATCCCAAAGATCATCCTGCGAGTGGAACAAATCCCGGTCCTGGCGACCGGCAAGCTGGATCTGCGGGGTTGCAGCGAGATCGCGGCGAAGGGGGCGGAATAAAGGGTCCGGGTTCTCCCGGCCTAACGAGCCGTCGCGGGAGTTACTTCGCAGTTGCCGACGTACGCTCCGGGATGATTGTTTAGGAACATCTGCACGTTGTCTCCCAGGATCCGGCGTTGCCGTCCATTATCGCAAATAAGTACGGACGTACCTCCCGGGTTGAAACCACCGCCACCGCCACCGAAGAACGGGGGCGTGTTCGGAGCACCAAATCCCGGGCCTTCCGCCGGGATATCCTCGAGCACTTCCTTGCCATCGAGCATTTCTTTCCCGTCCATGACCTGCTTGCCGTCGTTGCGGGTAGTCTCGGTCCGGGTCTGGACCGAATCCGCGCAATCAGGCGCGGTCGCGAGCGCGGCGTCATCGATGAGCGCGGCGGATTGCGGCCAGGCCACAATCGCGGCGGCGACGATCGCGCCGGTGACGTCGCAATCGATCTCTTCCCCGCTGGCGCAACGGATCGCGGTCGCAACGATGTCGCCGGCGTATTCATGATGCGCCGTCACAGCCGCTTTCGCGATCGAGGCGGCAGAACTGGGATTACTTTTCACCGCGGCGCAAACCGCGGTCAGAAATTGCGGTTTGCCGGCGGTGTTGACCATGACACCCGGAGGCAAGCCCGACTCGATCATCTCCGTCGGCGACATAAGCGTGGCGTTCGCCACCGGCAGCGTCACGATCCAGAGCGCGCTCGTGAGGCCGATTCCGAGGGCGAGGGTGAGACCCGTTTGCGCCAGGCGTGCGCCAAACCGCGAGCGGAGTGTGGAAATCATATATGGTTAGGCTGCCTCTTGTATGAATGATTCCCCGTGGGAGGTCAAGTTAAGAGATCAGGCCCGGCCTCAGGCGTCGGCATAGTCCGGGACGAGGGCGGATTCGGACTCCTCTTTCCGGGGCAGGCCCCGGGAGGTTTCCTTTGCTCGCCGTTCGTTATGCGTGCGCGCGATCAGGACGTAGAGCGACGGCACAATGAAGAGAGTGAAGAGGGTGCCAATGGTCATCCCACCGACCAGCACGAGCCCGATCGAGTTTCGCGCCTTCGCGCCGGCGCCGCTGACGAAAACGAGCGGCATGTGGCCGGCGACGGTTGCGATCGTGGTCATGAGGACCGGCCGCAGGCGGATGCGAGCGGCCTCGGAAACGGCCTCGATCTTGGTGCGCCCGTCATCCTGCAACTTGTTCGCAAACTCGACAATCAGGATCGCATTTTTCGCAATCAGCCCGACGAGAGTGACGAGCCCGACCTGCGAGTAAATGTTGAAGGAAGTCGTAAAAGCATTTGTGAAAAATGCCATGTTCGGATTCGGCAGCTG
>JALYQE010000109.1 GCA_030855965.1 Verrucomicrobiota bacterium
GCGCAATTCGGGATCGGCTTCGATCCGCTGCGCAAAAGCCGCGGCCTCATCCGGGGCGAGGAGCCCGAGAGTGTAGAGCGATGCCTGCTCTTCGAGTTGCTCGTTCACGATGCCGCTCCTCCCAGGACTTCACGCAACGCCAGGAGTCCGCGCCGGATGCGTGCCTTGACCGTGCCCAGCGGCGCGCCGACCCGTTCTGAAATTTGCGTCTGAGTCAGGCCGCCGAAGAAAGCGAGGTCGATCGCCTCGCGCTGGGCCTCGCCAATCTGGTTGAGCGCGGCTCGGACCCGCTCGCGTTCGTCGGTGCGGGCGAGAGCGTTATCGGCCCGATCGGAAGGGGCGGAAACGGCAAATGGCTCGGTTTCGTTTGCCACCGCCTCGCTCAGGCGGGTCTGGCGCTGGCGGGAACGCAGGCGATCGATCGCCTTGTGCCGAGCGATCATGACCGCCCAGGTAAAAAGGCTGCTCCGGGTGGCGTCGTAGGTCGCGGTCCGTTTCCACATCTGGACAAACGCTTCCTGGAGGACGTCCTCCGATTCCTTTGGATCATGCAGGATGGCGTAGATCATCGAAAAAAGACCGGCGGCGAAGCGATCGTAAAAAGTGGCAAAAGCGCCTTCATCGCCCGAGCTCATTTGCCGGACGAGGGTCGCATCCACTTCGTTGGGAACGCGCACACCGCTGCGGGTGGCGGGCGGCGATGGCACCGTGTCCTGAGGAAAATTGGAAGGTTGCATCGCCACGCAGGACGCACCAGATCAAAGAATTCGCTTCGCGCAAGCGATGTTCGGAAAGGTTTTGCATGGAGCTGTTTTCACCAGCGGCCGGGACGAAACCTTCGATCATTCACGCAAATAAGACGCGGCCGAGCGCCCAACAGATGCATGGTTGACAAAACCCGCCCCGTGCGATTCACTGGCATTCGGTTTGCCTCCTCGATAGTCCTCTCTTTCGAGGCGTTCCATTTCGCTCCCCCGCGTTACGCGGATCTGCCCGGCGACCTCCTTTTTGTAGCAACTCATCACATCCCCATTCCATGGCGGGACATAGCAAGTGGTCGAAGGTCAAGCGCGCCAAAGGTGCGCTCGACGTGAAACGCGGCACGATCTTCAGCAAATTTTCGAAGGAGATCAGCGTCGCGGCGCGCCTCGGTGGCGGCGACCCGGCCGGCAACCCCCGGCTCCGGAGCGTGATCGAGATGGCCCGGGCGCAGAGCATGCCGAACGACAACATCGAGCGCGCGATCAAACGCGGGACCGGCGAAGGGCTCGACCAGGCGCATTTCGAGGAAATCGTCTACGAAGGCTACGGGCCGGGCGGCGTGGCCTTGCTCGTGGAAGTCACGACCGACAACAAGAACCGCACGGCAGCAGAAATCCGGCACATTTTTTCCAAGAACCACGGCAACCTTGCCACGAGCGGGAGTGTTTCTTACATGTTTCACAAAAAAGGACAGATCACCGTGCCGCGAGATACGATTGAGGAGGAGCGCCTCTTCGAACTGGCCCTGGAAGCCGGGGCGGAGGAGTTGACAACGGAGGAGTCGGAGTATGTTATCCTCACTTCCCACGATCAGCTCTACGCCGTAGCTGAGGCGCTCAAACACGCGAGCGTCACGATTGATGGGCAAAAGTTTACTTTCATTCCCGACACGACTGTTCATGTCGCCGACGAGGAGGCCGCGCTGCAGGTCCTGCGCCTTTGCGAAAGCCTCGAAGACGACGACGACGTTCAAAACGTCTATTCCAATTTAGATATCCCTGAAGAGCTGCTGGCGAAACTGCCAGCCTGACTGAAGCGAGACGACAACTCGGTGTCTTGCCTCCACCAAAGCCGGTTTCAATTATGAGCGAAGAATCAGAAAACAAGCCTACCCAGGCTCCCGCCGCCCCGTTCCGGAGACGCCGCCCCTCGCGCCGTCGGTCCGGCCGTCGCAACGACGCGGGACGCGGTCCCGGCAATTTCAACCAATCAGGCGAGGACAAGCCGGGACGCCCCGACGGACCGGACATCCTCGAGGACGACGAGTCCCGTGAGGCCGAGCGCAGGCGTGAGGATGCGGCGGAATTTGTCGATGCCACCGAGGAGACGGACGAGAACAGGTCTTCCGAGGACCGGGCGCAGGGCGGCTCGCAGAATGGCGTGGAACTGCCGCGGGAGCCGGAATTCGGCGAAGGCATCATCGAGATCTCCGGCAAAGGCTTTGGTTTCCTGCGCGACGCGAAACGCAACTTCGTCCAGACCCCGCAGGACATTTTCGTCACCCCGGAGCTCGTCCGGCGTTTTCAACTCCGCGACGGGATGTGGGTTTACGGCGAGACTCGCCGCGGCAATCGCGGTCCGCAGCTGACTCGCCTGCTCAAGATCAATGACGAAGAGCCGACGAAGTATCAGGATTTGGCGCCTTTCGAAGAGCTGACCACGATCAACCCGAACGAACGGATCAAACTGGAAACAGTCCCCGATCGTTACACGACACGAGTCATGGATTTAATGACGCCGCTCGGCAAAGGCCAGCGCGGCCTGATCGTCGCTCCGCCACGCACCGGCAAAACCACCCTCCTCCAGCACATCGCCGATGCGGTCGTAAAAAACCATCCCGAGATGAAATTGATCATCCTCCTGGTCGATGAACGGCCTGAAGAAGTGACCGACTTTCGCCGTTCCTCCCCCAACGCGGAGATCATGGCCAGCTCCAACGACAGCGACATCAAGAGTCACACCCGCATCGCGCAGCTCGCGGTTGAGCGCGCCAAGCGCTTGGTCGAAGCCGGCAAGGACGTTTTCATCCTGCTCGACTCCATCACTCGCACGGCCCGCGCCTTCAACAACGCCACCGGCGGCGGCGGACGCACCATGAGCGGCGGTATCGATGCCCGCGCGATGGAGATTCCACGCAAGCTTTTCGCAGCCGCGCGCAACACCGAAGAAGCTGGCAGCCTCACGATTGTGGCCACGGCCTTGATCGAGACCGGCAGCCGGATGGATGAGCTGATTTTCCAGGAATTCAAAGGCACCGGCAACATGGAGCTCGTCCTCGATCGCAAGATCAGCGACCAGCGCACTTATCCCGCGGTCGACATTTTCCTTTCCGGCACCCGCCGCGAGGAATTGCTCCTCCAGCCTTGGGAACTCGACAAAATCAATCTCATTCGCCGCGGTCTCGCCGGCCACAAACCGGTCGAAGCGATCGAGCGCCTGCTCATGTTCGTGAAGAAATTCCCGACCAACGCGCAGATGCTGAAAGAGATCCCGGGTTGATCGGTTCGCGCCGTCTGCGCGACCATTGTTTATGACGCGGAAGTCGACCGAGGCCCAGGAGGTCGAATGGGAAGTTCTTCCGCCGGAGGAAAAAGAAAAGCGCTCCGAAGTCGAGCCGCTCTTCCGCTGGCTCGCGCTCATTATGGACAATTTCCTGCGCGTACCAGGAACTCAGTTTCGTTTCGGACTTGATCCCCTCATGGGCCTTTTCCCAGGGCTCGGCGACACCGGCTCCGCCGTCATCTCTGCCATGGCGCTGATCGCCGCCGCCCGCCGCGGGCTTCCGAAAATCCTCCTCGCGCGGATGTCGCTCAATATCCTGATCAACGAAGCGATCGGCATCGTCCCGGTCGTCGGCGACGCCTTCTCCTTCTGGTTCAAATCCAACGCTCGAAACTACGAACTGCTCAAACGGCATACCGCGGGCACTCGGACCACGACCGCGAGCGACTGGATCTTCGTCGCGCTCGTCCTCGCGCTGCTCTTTCTCATCCTGCTCCTGAGCCTGGCGGTGAGCCTTTGGCTCCTCACCCAGGTCGTGAAATTTCTCGGCGGCGCTCGCGCCTAGTCGACCAGGTAGCGCAGTCGCAGGGAGTGGATGATTTCTCGCGCCTGCCCGTAGGGTTTGCGGAAATCCTCGATCGTCGCGCACTTCATTCGGCGGGCGAAAATATCCTCCTCCTTCCGCTCGGCCGGCAGGCGCGAAACGCTCCGATTCCCCCAGCGGCGCAGGACGGATTCGCTCGCCCGCAGGAAATTGTAGGCGCTGCGCAGGCTGCCGGCGTCGCCCGCCTCCATGATTTTCTGGCCGCGCAATTTGTCCAGCGCCGAAAGGAAATTCGGTTCCCAGATCCCCTCCCGCATCTGCAGCCCCTGGACGAGGAACTCCGCCTCGATCATCCCGCCGATCCCGGTCTTGAAATCGTAAAAATCGTTCCCGCTTCCGCGATCGTTCGCGATCCGGACGAGCATGTTCTCGATTTGCCTAACGAGATCAGGCCGCCGGCCCGCCTCCCGCCAGAGTTCTTTGGCGAGGGCTTCGAAATCGTAGCGAAGCGGGCCGGATATCGCCCGCGCCCGGGTGAGCGATTGCAATTCCCAGAACTGCGCGCGCTTTTCGTAGTAGCCCCGCAGCGTTTCCAGTGAACAAACCAGCG
>JALYQE010000313.1 GCA_030855965.1 Verrucomicrobiota bacterium
GCTCAGCGCGGCGCGACCCAGATGGGCGAGGCACATCTTCCGCAGGGCGTAATGGGGCAGAATTCCTGGAATGGTGTGGCGCTCCATCCACTCCGCGACCGCGCGGAAACCGGGGCGATGAATGATTTGCCGGAGCCATCGCGTTCTGGCCGAATACGTCTCCAGGATTCGTCTGCCCAATTCCGCCGTCGCGCCCGAGACGAGATGTGAAGTCCGAGTGTCCTCTTGCAGCAAGACCATGGCGGCGGCAATCAGAAGCGCCGTGCTGCTGGCTTGATCCTCGCGCACCCAGACTTAGCCGCTTCGCGCTGACTCGCCCATGAGAAAAAGAATTTTCCCTTCGCGTTTGCCCTCGCCAGCGCGGGCGACGGCCTCGCGAAATTCCCCTAACGAGTAAGCGCGCTCCACCTTCGTTTCGAGCAGACCGCGCTGGGTCAGGTCGATCAGCGGGGCGAAGGTCTCGCGCCTCATCTTCGGGCTCGCCTGCTCGTACCATTTGTTCACCCAGAAGCCGGTGAAATGGAGATTCTTGAAAATGAGCAATCCGTTAGGCACGCGCAACGGTTGCAGGCCCATCGCGCCGAAGGTGACGATGGTGGCTTCCGGGGCAACGATCTTGGCCAGGCGCAGCGCGCTTTCCCCGCCGACCGCGTTCAGCGCCAGCCGGATCGGTGCGTTTTCCGTCGTGAAGGCGACGGCGTCCCGCAGTTCATCGTTGTCGAGTAGGACGACATCACCGCCGGCGGCCCGCAGTTCCTCGATCAGCTCTTCTCGCCTAACGACGTTGACCGTGCGCCAGCCGAACTCGCGCGCGAGAACGATGACGGCTCGCCCGACCGCGGAATTGGCCGCGTTTTGGATGATCCAGTCGCCCTTCTCCAGCCGGACGAAATCGTGCAGCAATCGCCAGGCGGTGATCGGGTTGATTTTCAACATCGCCGCCTGCTCCGGCGCGATGTCGTTAGGCACAACCGTCAGTTTGTCGGCCGCCACGACCGCTTTTTCCCGCCAGGTGCCAAGGTCGTGCGGCAGGATGACCTGCGCGCCGGCTGCGAGATCTTTTACGTTCGCTCCGACGGCTTCAACGATTCCAGCTCCCTCGAAACCCGGCGTCGCCGGGAGCAGAAAACGGATCGGATATTTGCCCTCGATCTGGTTCAGGTCGGCCGGATTGACCGGCGCGGCGAGGACGCGGACGAGCGCTTCTCCGGCGCCGACATCGCGCAACGATTGCTCCTCCAGGCGCAAAACCTCTTCCGGTTTTCCGTGCGCCTCGTAGACAATGGCTTTAATACTTTCGCTCATTCGATGGCCCCGCACCCTAACGCGAACACTCCGGCCGGCAATCTCCAATCCGGCGCCCGCGTCGCCCTCCTCGGGATGGCCACCAATGTCGTTCTCGCGACCGCGAAAATCCTCGCCGGTGCCCTCGGGCATTCCTACGTCCTGATCGCGGACGGGATCGAGTCTGCGCTCGATATCGCGGGTTCGGCCATCATCTGGGGCGGATTGAAATTTGCCGCACGCCCGGCGGACGAAACGCATCCCTACGGCCACGGCAAAGCGGAGCCGGTCGCGGCCATCATCGTCTCGTTAGGCGTGCTCGCCGCCGCGGTCGTGATCGCGGTCCGGAGCGTGATGGAAATCTTCCAGCCGCATCATGCGCCGGAGCCCTTTACGCTCATCGTCCTCGTGGCCGTGGTGGTGGTGAAAGAGCTGCTGTTTCGCTCGGTGAATCGTTTGGGAAAAGATACCGGGAGTACCGCCATCCAGACCGATGCCTGGCATCACCGGACCGATGCGTTGACCTCAATCGCGGCCTTTATCGGCATCTCGATCGCGCTTCTCGGCGGGCCGCGCTGGCAGAGCGCCGATGCCTGGGCCGCGCTTTTTGCCTGTGTGTTGATCGCGGCCAACGGCTGGCGCCTCTTTTACCCGGCGCTGCACGAAGTCCTCGACACCGCGCCGCGGGGCGAAATCGTCGGGCGCGTCCGCGCTGCTGCGGCGGCGGTGCCGGGCGTGATCGAGATCGACAAATGTTTCGTGCGCAAAATGGGGCTGGAGTTTTACGTCGATCTCCACGTCGGGGTGGATGAACGAATTTCCGTGCGCGAAGGACACGAGCTGGCGCACAAAGTGAAGGACGCGATCAAGCAAACCAACCCGCGGATCGCGGACGTGCTCGTCCACATCGAGCCCGCGTAACACAGCCGTCCCGGCTGTCAGGTAGCCCCGGGCGCGAAGCTGCGGGCGAGACGCCCGCGCGACGGATCAGGCGGGACGCCTGAGTTACGCGGTGTCTCGGGGCATCCAAAATGCTACTCCGCCAAGCATGGACTTGTTTGATGTGAAGGGGGCGGGCCTCTGGAGTCCGCTGAATGCGCGCGAGATTTCGCAGCTCGTCCGCCACGGGCAACTCCATCACAAAGTTCCCTGTAAACCCACGGGCGAAGCGGCCTGGAGCACGGTCGACCAGCTTTTTCCCCTCCTGAAACACAGTCCCGAAGTCTACTCGCTTCCTTCTTATGGCTCGGAGCGAGGCCGGCGCTGGTTCTGGCTCGTCGTTGGGACGATTCTGTCCGCCTCTGCCCTTTACGTTTTTTTAACCCGTGGCGGTTAGACAGCGGGCGGGGAACCGAGCTCGCGCAACACGCGATCGAGGGCAATGGCGAGGTTCGCGCGCGCGGTCGAAATCTGCCGCGAGAAGCGGATGAGCCGGACGATCGCACCCGGATGCCGGAGCAAGTAGCCGAGGAGCTGCTGCGGGGAAGTGCGCTGCCGCTCGAGGTCGAAGAGGACCCGGGGCGGAGCCGGAAACGGCGCGGCGGCGGTATCGCTGATGACCCGGAGCGCGAGGAACGGAATCTTACGTTCGACGCAGGCCTCCGCGATCCATTGCGTTTCCATGTCGACCGCGGCCGCGCCGCGCGCGCGCGCAAACTGATCGCGTTCCGCGACCGTCTCCACGATGCGGTCGACGGTGGCGAGTCTGGCCACGTGGGCGGGAAGGAGACGGCGGACGCGCGCGAGCAGGGCGGGATCGGAAAAGTTTTCCGCCAGGAGCAGGTCGCCCACGCCTAACGACGGCTCGACCCCGCCGGCAAAGCCGCTGCTGATGAGGAGTTCGAACGGCTGCGCGTCGAGAAAGGGTCCGATGCGCTTCTGGCAAACTTTTCGGCCGACGCCGGTATGGAGGAGGGCGGCTCTGGCCGGCTGGTTTCGCAGCCGCCGCCGAAAGTCGCCGCTTTCGTTAGGCAGGGCAAAGGTGACGGCGATCATGGTGCGATTGCGCAGGGGAGTGGATTATCCGCGCGAGGGGAAACGTTGCGGCAGCCTCCGGGGAGCGCACGCGCCTCGTCCCGCAACTGCGGGAGCGCTGGCGCCCTCGCCAGCGCGGACTTTTCGCGGGATTGATGGCCGCGCGATCTCCCGGAGTAGCGGAGGGAAAAAGTTCGTTGCGGCGAGGCGCCGCAACCCGCACGCGAGGCGCGTGCGCTCCCCGGAACTGCCGCCTCCTCGGTTCTTCGTTCCACGGTGGTTTGGCTGAACCTAGCGCGGGCTGGCGAGCACAATCTCGAGATTGACCGCCTCGTCCGGCGCAGCCGCGCTCGAGATCGTGGGTGGCGCGCCCAGCGTGGTAAGAGTCTGCCGGAACTGCGCTTCGGCAGAGGCGGGGACGAGGACGAGAACTTTCACGCCGTTGTCGTTAGGCAAATCCTTCGTCCCAGAGCCGCCTGCCTTGGTCGCCGCCTCGATCACGGCTTGCGCGACCTCATCCTGTTTCTCCTTCGGCGCGGTGATCGTAACCGGCTCAAGCCCTAGAGTCGGCGGCGTAAATGCGGCCGCGGCCGATTTTTCGAGCGAGCTTTGCAGTTGATGGCGGAGCGCATCCTCGCGCGCTTTCTGCACCTCGGTGCTCGGTTGGTTCGATCGGAAAATGTAGAAGAGGCCGAGCGCGACGTTCATCGTCACGAGGACGGCAAAGGCTGCGGCTAGCTGCCGCCCGCGCGAGCCGGCGCGGGTGGTGGCGGCGGATTCGCCCGCGGGACGCTCCAGGCCGCGATGGATCTGCCGCGCGGCGACAAATTGCTTCTGCAGCTCCGGGTCGGCGATGAGGGCGCGCTCGAGGCGTTCTTTTTCCGACGGCGGTAATTTTCCTTCCAGGTAATCGAAGAATTTCTCAGGCGTCATGGTTGGTCGGGCCGCTGCAAAAGCGGAGCGCAAATTAAACCGGCGGCCTGCTTAGTCCAGACGCTGAGGCGCAGGATGCGTCCGGTTTGCGAATACAGGGTGCGGAAATTAGGTTACGACACTCGTGGGCGACGATGGAGTAAACAATATCCAACGGCACCGCAGCAGAAGTTGGATTCGTTGGCTCCTCATCAGCCTCGGGACGATTTTCCTGCTGCTGGCGCTTTTTCATGGCCCGATCCTGCGCTCGGTCCTTCATACCGTCGCAGTCAAGGTCGCGGCGGGAGAGAACCTGAAGCTCGATTTCCGGGTCGAAGGCCGCGTCCTCGGTGGGATCACCCTGCGCAACGTCCACGCCACCCCGACTGGCCCTTCGGCGGTGCAGGCGCTCGACGCTGATTTCATCCGGGTGGATTACAGCCTGACGGATCTGCTTTTCCACGGAATGTCCGATTTTCTGAAGGATATCGAGGTCCGCAACGTCACCGCCGTAATCGATCCCTCGAAAGCCCCTCTGGCCACGCCGACGCCGCCGCCGGAGAACCAGAAGATCAGTCTGCCGGCCTATTTCCCGGAGCGATTGCAGGTGAGCAACGTCAACCTGACCGTTCGCGGCGAGGGCAAGGACACGGTCCTGCGCGATTTCAATATCGGGCTCTACCCGGACAAGGAAGGGGCGTTGCGGATCGAGCGGCTGCAGATCCCGAACGTGCATGACTGGAAGGACATCACCGCCACCACGACCTACGCGAACAAGAATCTTTTTCTGCGAAACCTGACCTTCGACGAAGGGCACACCTTCCAGACGGTCAACATCGACGCCTCGAAGGCAGGCAAAGGGAAACTCGAGTTGCAGGTCACCGGCTCGGTCGGGCAGGGGACGATCGAGGGCAATGTCGGGCTGAGCACCACGGAGTCTACCTTCGAGACGACGACGAAGGTGAAGGCCTCCGGCATTTCGTTAGGCCAACTGAGCGAATATTTCGGGCGGCCGCCGGGCGCGCTCGGCGGCGAGGTGAAAAATTTTGCGATGGATTGGAAAGGCGCGCTCGATTCGCCGCAGACCTGGGCCGGGACGATCTCGGCCCGGATCGATAACGTGCAGCAGAGCGGCATCGTGCTCGATCACGTAGGGCTGGATATCGTGGCCGACAAAGGCACGGCGACGGTGCGGGAAGCGCGGATCGATCGGGGAGCGAATCATGTGCAGTTGAGCGGCACGGTGCAGTTGCCGAAAACGACGGAAGGTTTTCGGCGCACGCCGGGCGATCTCAAGCTGACGGTGGACGCGCCGAACCTGCAGGAGCTGACCGCGTTTCTGACGCCGCCCGTGACCGGGAGTCTGCAAGCCAAGGGCACGATCAAGACCGACCAATCGATCGCGCGCCTCGAGCTGACGGCGGAAGGCGACCTGATTGGCTACGACAAGGCTGCGATCAAAAACCTGAGCGCGAAGATTTCCGCGACGAAGAAATTGCCGGCGACGGAAGCGACAGAGGTGCCGTTCTACGAAAATCTGACCTCGTCGATCGAGGCGGAGCTGAGCGACGTGCGCTACGACCAGTATGTCGTCGACAGCGTGCGGGCGGTGGTCCGGAGCAACGGCGCCAAGGTCTCGCTCGAGCCGGTTTCGCTGCAGCGGAAGGAAAACTCGCTCGTCGTTAGGGGAAATTATCAGTTGCCCCCGCCCGGCTCGACGGAGTCTCGCCCCACCGAACAGCCGGCGGACGTGCAGCTCGCCTTGCGCGCGCCGCAACTTGCCGATTTCTGGCAGGAGGACGCGCCAGGCCGAATGAAGGGGGAATTGCAGGCCGACGGCAGCGTGCAGATCCGGCAGGGGATCGCGAGCGGTGAGCTCAGCCTTTCCGGCCAGGAAATCACGGCCCAGAAGCTCCTCGTGAAACAACTCAGCGCGCAGCTCGCGATCGCGCAGAACGTCGTCTACCTGAACGATCTCACGGCGACGATGAACGAGAAGGATTACCTGAGAGCGAACGGGACGGTGAAAGTGCAAAAGCCGTTCGCCTACAGCGGCGCGGTGACGGCGAACCTGGCCGATCTCTCCACCTTCGAGCCGCTGCTCGCGACGGAGGAAAAGAAAACGCCGCTCGCCGGTTCGTTAGTCGTGAACTGGAATGGACATGGCGAAATCTCGACCTTCAAAAACACCGGCGACCTCACGCTCAAGCTCGAAGACGCCCGATACGCGGAGCTGGAGAACCTGGAGGCCAAAATCGAGGCGCACTACAACCCGCAGGAATTACAGGTGCCGCTCGTCTATCTCGCGAGCGACAAGCTCAGCCTGCAAACCAGCGTGCAGGCAAAAGACGGCCGGCTCGAGGTCAGCAACCTCCAGATCGTCCAGGGCCAGTCGAAATACGCCACCGCCTACGCCGCGATTCCCTTTTACTGGGAACGTCTCGGAACGGGACAGCCGCTTTTTCCGACGAGCGGCAAGGTGCAGATCAATTTCCAGTCGGAGAATCTCGACATCGCGAAGCTCTTCGAGAATTTCGGCGCCAAAGCGCCGGCTTCCGGTCAGTTGACGCTCAAGCTCGACGCCCAGGGGCCGCTCGAGGACCTCCAGGCAGATCTCGATCTCCAGCTAAAGAGTTTGCGCTCGGATGCGGTCAAACAACTGGAGCCGGCGACGGTCAACCTCGCCTTCCGCCTCCAGGATAACGAGCTGAAATTGAACGGAAACGTCCAGCAGCCGCGCATCCAGCCGGTCCAGATCACGGCCAACCTGCCCTTCAACGTGGACAAGCTGATCGAGACGAAAAAGCTGGACGAACAGACGCCGCTCAACGTCCGCATCCAGATGCCGCGCAGTTCGGTCAATTTCGTTCGGCAATTTGTCCCCGCGCTCAACCAGCTCGACGGCACCGTCGCGCTCGACGTCAACGTCCGCGGCACCATCGCCGACCCGGACCTGAGCGGAACGGCGGACATGAACATCAACGTTGCGCGCTTTGAAAACGCGACCCTGCCCGCCCTAACGAACTTCAAGGCGCTGCTTAATTTCCGCCAGAACCGGCTCCGCTTCGACCGCTTCGGCGGCGATCTCGCGGGCGGGCCCTTCACCGTCAGCGGCTCGATCGACTTGCCGAAATTGACCGAGCCGAAATTCGATCTGCGGCTGAAAGCCAACAGCGTGCTGGTGGCGCGGAACGACGACCTGACCGCGCGCGTCGACGCCGACATCAAGGTGGTGGGCCCGCTCAACAGCGCGAGCGTGAGCGGCCAGGTGCTGACGACGAACAGCCGTTTCCTGAAAAATATCGAAATCATCCCGATCGGCCTCCCGGGCCGGCCTCCGCCGCGGCCGGAGCCGCCCGCGGCCGCGCCCTCGCTCTCGTTTCCCGATCCACCGCTGCGCGATTGGAAATTCGACGTCACGATCAAGAGCAAAGACCCGTTCCTGATCCGCGGAAATCTCGCGACCGGGAGCGCGATCATTGACATGAAGTTGGCCGGGACGGGGCTTCATCCGCAGCTCCAGGGCCAGGTGCGGCTGGAAAGTTTCGACGCCACTCTTCCTTTCAGTACCCTCACCATTCGGCTCGGATTTCTCTACTTCGATCCGGATGATCCGCTCAATCCGCGGATCGAGTTGCGGGGCGAGTCCCTCATCCGCGATTACACGATTCACGTTTACATATACGGGACGGCAAACGCGCCCGAAGCGGTCTTTAGCAGCGAGCCGCCGCTGCCGCAGGAAGAGATCATCTCGCTCCTTGCCACCGGCACGACCCGGGCGGAATTGACCGGCGGCGGGAATGTCCTGGCGAGTCGCGCCATTCTCCTGCTCGGGAAGGAGCTGTACCGCAAGATCTTCAAGAAAGGCGGCGACGCCGAGCCGAAGACGAATTCGATTTTCAATCGCCTGAGCGTGGAGTTCGGCAACCCCGATCCGCGGACGGGCGAGCAAACCGCGACGGCCCGCTACAAGATCACCGATCAGGTCGTGCTCGTGGGCGATCTCGGGGTCGCGGGCGGTTTCCGCGGGCAGATCAAGTACCTGATTCGATTCCGCTGATGATGAAAACGGTGCTGCTCACCCTTCTGGCGCTTAGCCTAACGACCTCGGGTCTGCGCGCCCAGGCAGTCAAGCTGCCGGAGCAGGAACAAAAGGAAAAACAACGCAAAGCCGCGGCGAAGGCGCAGGAGAAAGTCGCGCAGCAGGCTAACCTCGAGATTCGCGGCCACACCGCTTTCGGGGAAAAGGAACTGCGCTCGCAGCTCAAGGAACAGCTGACCATGATCGAGCAGTATGGCCTAACGACGGCGCGGGCGGATGACGCGGCCTTTTTCCTCGAGCTTTATTACAAGAAACACGGCTACGCCAAGGTCGACGTGCGCTACACCGTTCTCTCCGGAAACCGTTTCCGGCTCGAGATCGCGGAAGGCCCGCTCGTGCATCTGGGCGCGGTCAAGTTAATCGGCGTGCACCAGGTGCCGGAGGCGAAGCTGTTTGATTATGCGGTCGGCCCGACCCGGTCGCGTTATTCGAAGGCGACCGCGCTCCTTCCCTTCGTCCCGGGCGATCTCGAGGAGGGGGCCGACCTCGTCCAGCGCTACTACATCTCGGAAGGATTTGTCGACGCCGTGGTCGAGCCGCCTGACTATCGCTACGTCCGACCCGACCTGGTCGAGACCAAGATCGTGATCCACGAAGGACAACAGTATTTCTTCGGGAACATCAATTTTGCTGGCCCGACGATCTACGGCGGCGAAGCCTTGCGCGGGCAGATGCTCGATCTGCTCCGGCTGCCCTACACCGAGGCGCGGCTGGCGGATATTCCGCGCCGGTTGCAGTCCTATTTCAAAACCCGCGGCTACTACGGCGTGAAAGTGGATGCGATCGGCGATCCGTCGCTGGCGGTTGGCGGAAAAGTGCCGATCCGGGTGACGGTGGAGCCGGGGCCGGTTTATTATTTCGACGGCATCACCGTCTCCGGGACGCGCAAGCTGCGCCCGAGTTATCTGGTCAACCGTTTCAAGAAATTCCGCGGCCAGCCTTACAGCCCGGAGGTGCTGGACCGCAAGTTCCGCGAGCTGATGCGGACGAGTCTTTTCAACATCCTCAAGATCAGCCCGACGCCGGTGAACGGGAACCAGCTCCGCCTCGATATCAGTGTGGAGGAGGCAAAGCCACAGGAGTTTGGCTTTTCCCTCGGCTATGGCTCCTATGAAGGCGCGATCGTCGGCGCTTCCTACGCGAATCGCAATCTCTTCGGCTACGGCCGGCCGATTACGACCTCGGTCGAGTACACCCAGCGCAGTTACAAGGGTGAAATCCTGTTTGAGGATCCGTATCTTTTTAACACCGAGTTCGCTCTCCAGACGCGGCTCTCAGCCGTGAGCTTTGATTACGATGGCTACTCGAAATTTGAGCTCGGTGGTCGCTTTACCCTCCGTCGCCAGCTGACTGACAAATATTCCGTCGGGCTCGTCTACAGCGGGCGGCATGTCAATATCACCGACGCCACGATCAAAGAGGTCTTTCTCGGGCGGACTTCTTATTTTGTCAGTTCGATCGGATTCACCCAGACGCTCGACCTGCGCAAAAACCCGCTCGTCGCGCCGCGCGGTTTTGTTTTCGACAACACCGTCGACCTCGCGACCAGCGCGCTCGGGAGCGACCTCGATCTCCTGCGCGCGACCGGCCGGGTGAGCTACTATCTTTCGTTCGCGCCGGATCCGCAGCAGTTGATCGGCGACGACCTGGAGAAATCGTCTTTCCAGAAATGGTTTGAGCGCAGCCTGCTCGCCTTCGGGGCGCGCGCCGGCATCGTTTATCCGCTCGACACTGCCGGCTTCAGCCCGGCCTACGCGATCCCGATCGACGAACGTTTTTTCACCGGCGGAAGCACGACGGTGCGCAGCTTCTCGGAACGCGATCTCGGGCCGCACGATTTGCGCGGCAACCCGATCGGCGGCCAGTACTACAGCATCTTTAACGTCGAGTACACCTTCCCGATTTACGGGGAAATTTTAGGCGCGGTTTTCGTCGATGCCGGCAACCTCCTGCCCGATGCGCGCGAGCCCGGATTCGATGACATGCGCTACGGCATCGGCGCCGGACTGCGCTACAACCTGCCGATCGGTCCGGTCCGGCTCGATTACGGAGTGAATCCGAACCCGAAGGAAAACGAGGCCTTTGGGGCGTTTCATTTCAGCTTCGGCTTTGCCTTTTAGGGAAGGGGCCGGGGACGGCGCGGGTATTTCGCCAATTCCTGCCGGAGTTGTCGGTAAAGGCCGGCCGTCCAGGCGGGGAGCGGCGCCGTTTCGCCTAACGACTGCCGGCGGAGATCACGGGGCGCGAGAATGACCGCGATGTTGGGCAGGCCGGTATCGGCCGCGAGCACGAATAACTCCTCCGCCGCCGGGTTGCCCATCGCGAGGCAGCCTTTGGAAGCTGCTTCGCCGTGAATCATGATGTCGCCCCCGAGGTCGGACCGGTGATCTTCCTTCGCCCTGGCGTGGTCGAAGGCGTTTGGGTAATCGAGCCGGAGCGAGAGATGAAATCGGCTATTCGGATTGAGGGCTTCGATCCGATAAATTCCTTCCGGCACCTGGTTGTCGCCCCGGCGCAACTTCGGCCCGGACGAACCGCTCGCCGCCCGCACCGGATAATCGCGCACGAAATGCAAGACGCCGTCCGCCCCCGTGGCGTGGAGCTCGAGCAGGAGCTCTTCTTTCAATCCGATGAGCACGATTTGCCGCGGAGGATAGTTCACGCCCGCGGCGGCGAAATCCGGCCCGAGCCGCGCGCGCGCAGCGGTGCCGAACTCGGCCAGCCGGTCATCGATGGTTTTTCGGGCGGCGGTCAGGTCGGGAAGGGTCATCAGGAAAATGAGGGCGGTCCAGAAAAGGCGAGTCATCAATGTTCGCGCGCGCTCAGTTCCCGCGTTGCAGCCTGGTCAATTTTTCCTCCGCGCGGTTGACGTCGGATTTCCGCGCGCTTCCGAGAGCGAGAAGCCGTTTCTGCCGTTCCAGATGGCGCATGGCGGCTTCCACTTCGGCGCTGTGTTTCCGCTCGGTCGTACTACGCACGGCTTCGGCGAGGCGGGCGATCTCGGCTTCGTTTGCTTTCGTCGCGCCGGATTGCGCTTCGGCCAGCCGGGCCAGGGCGAGGAGGGATTCGAGGAGCACGACTTTCAGGGCGCGCTCTTCCGCTTCCACTTTGGCGATGATCCCGGCCTGGACGAGTCGATCGGCGCTGGCGGCCCGCTTTTGCGCCCGGGCCAGGTCCTGCTCAATTGCCGCCGCACTGCGCGACGGCGGGGAATTGGGGTCGTCATCCGGGGCGCGATTTTGAAACAGGAGCGGAGGCTCAATCTCCTGGGAGAGGTCGGCATTAGGCGCTGGTAGCTTCGGTTCCTCCGCGGCCAGAGCGGACACGGCGGCGCCGATCGCGCCGAGAATGCTGAGCGACCGCCTCATGG
>JALYQE010000198.1 GCA_030855965.1 Verrucomicrobiota bacterium
AAACTCGAAAACTCATGACCGAACTCGACGACCTCAAATCCACCTGGCAAACGCTCAACCGCAATCTCGAACGACAGCACGCGCTCGCGCTGCATCAGTTTCGGGAGAAGAAACTCAACCGTTTCCAGACCGGCTTTCGTCCGCTCGTTGCCGGGCAGATCGTTCAGATCATCTGCGGCGGACTTCTCGCCCTGCTGGGTGGAAGTTTCTGGACCGACCACCTGGGCGTGGCGCACCTGATGGCCTACGGAATCTCCGTCCATCTTTACGGCATCATGCTGATCGTCTTCGCCGCGCGCGATCTCAACCTGATCAAACAGTTCGACTACTCCGCGCCGGTGCTCGTTCTGCAAAAGCAAATCGCGGCGCTCCGCGAATGGCATGTGCGCGCCGGACTATGGTTTGGCGTCACGGGCTGCTTCATCTGGATTCCGCTCATCCTCATGATTTTTCATGGACTGGGCGCCGATGTCTTGAAGCGGAGCCCGCAGGTCGTCGGCTGGTTCTTCGCCAGCGCGCTGGTCGGCCTTGGCATCATCTACGGGCTCGTTGCCTTCTCGCGCCGTCCCGGCAAGGAGAAATTCGCCCAAAGTCTCGAAAACAGCTCGGCCGGCCGGAGTGTAAGGCGCGCCGAATCGCTGCTCGAAGAGATCGAGCGCTTTGAGCAGGAGTAGTGCGGACTACCCGACCGCGGCGATCACCTTCAACTCGATCGCAATCGGGGTCGGCAGTGCGCCCACTTCCACCGTGGTGCGGGTCGGATTCGGCTTTCCAAGGCCGGCGAAGTATTCCGGATAAATGCGGTTAAAGATCGCGAAATCCTTCTTCATGTGAGTTAAGAAGACGGTAACGTCGACGATGTCGTCCCACTTTGCCCCCGCATCCTCAAGCACGAGTCGCACATTCTCAAAAACGGCGTGACACTGTTTTTCGATGTCGTAACTGACGATGTTGCGCTCGGCATCGAGGGTGACGCCGGGGATTTCTTTGCTCCCCCTCACCCGCGGTCCGATCCCGGAAAGGAAAAGAAAATCACCGACCCGTTTGGCGTGCGGAAAGGCGCCAACCGGCTCGGCCGCACGTGCGCTGTCGAAGTTCTCGCTCATCTATTTTGCAATACAGACATTCTTGGGCTCGGTGAAAAAACGGAGCGCTTCCTCGCCCCCTTCGCGGCCAACGCCGCTTTGTTTCATCCCGCCAAACGGAACGCGGAGGTCGCGCACCAACCAGCAATTCACCCAGACGGTGCCGCTGTGAATCTGCTCCGCGACGCGATGAGCGCGGCTTAGGTTTTGCGTCCAGACGCTGGAGGCGAGGCCGTATTCGGTGTCGTTTGCGTAGCCGATCACTTCCTCTTCCTGGTCGAAAGGAGTGATCGTGACGACCGGGCCAAATATTTCCTCGCGATTCACGCGGCAGCCGACCGGCAATCCGGTGATGATCGTCGGCGGAAAGAAGTAACCGCCCTTGCAGCGGTCGTTAGGCGCGGTGGGCGCGGCGCCGCCGAGGGCGATCTCGCCGCCTTCTTCTTTCGCGAGGTCGACGTAGAACTTCACTTTTTCGAGCTGAGACTGCGAAACGATCGCGCCCTGCTCGGTCTTCTCGTCCAGCGGATCGCCCTGTTTCAACTGCGACACCTTCTCGGTAAAGCGCCGGACGAACTCGGCGTAAGCCGGTCGCTCGACAAAAACACGCGAACCACACAGGCAAACCTGCCCTTGATTGGCAAACGACGAACGCACGCTGCCGGCGATGGCGGCATCGAGATCGGCGTCGGCAAAGATGATGTTTGGGTTTTTCCCGCCGAGCTCGAGGGAAATTTTCTTGAAGAGCGGCGCGCCGGCTTCCGCCACTTTGCGGCCGGTCACGGTGCCGCCCGTGAAAGAAATGGTGCCGATTTTCGGATGCGCGGTGATGACGGATCCAACGTTAGGCCCGGTTCCCTGCACGATATTGAGCACGCCGTTAGGCAGACCGGCCTCGCGACAGACTTCGCCGAGCAAATACGCGGTCATCGGCGTCAACTCGCTCGGTTTCGCGACCGCCGTGTTGCCGACCGCGATGGCGGGCGCGATTTTCCAGCTCAACAAATAAAGCGGCAAATTCCAAGGCGAGATCAGGCCGACGACTCCGCGCGGCTGGCGCAGGGTGTAGTTGAAAGCGACGCCGTCCATGACATGCGCCTCGTTCTCGGTGTGCAGGATCGCCGTGGCGAAAAAACGAAAATTGCTCGAGGCGCGCGGAATATCGAGGCTGCGCGCAAGCGCGAGCGGCTTGCCGGTGTCGACCGATTCCGCGCGCGCAAACTTCTCGAGGTCGCGGTCGATCAACTCGGCGATACGCAGGAGAATGCGCGAACGTTCCGCCGCCGAAGTCCGCGACCAGGCGGGTAACGCACGCTCCGCCGCTGCCACCGCCGCTGCCACGTCGCGGTTGTCGCTATCCGCGACTAACGAATACGGTTTCCCCGTCGCTGGTTCGATATTGTCGAGATACTTTCCGCCAATCGGCGCGACGAACTCGCCGTCGATGAAGTTTTGGATCTTGTCGAGTTCGGGCATGGCGCGCGCGGTTATAATAGCTGGCGCAAAAGGCGCAGCCAGTTTCCGCGCAAAATTTTCTCGATCTGCTCGTCGCTGAAGCCGCGCTCGATCAGTTTGCGCGTCAGGTTGCGCGCATGGCTGTGGTTGCCGAGGTCGGGCAGAAAATGCGGCGTGGTTAATTTTGCCTGGAGCGCCTCGCGCTCTTCCTCGGGCATTTGGCGCCAGAGGAATTCACAGAAGTCGAACCCGATCCCGACGCCGTCGATCCCGATCAGGTTCGCGACGTGCTCGATATGGTCGACGTAGCGCTCGAGCGTGGCCTCCTCCTTCTTCGGACTAACGAGAATGGCGTTGATCCCGATGACCCCGTCCCGCGCGCCGATCATCCGGATCTGCTCATCACTCATGTTGCGCTCCATGTCGTAGTAACGGCGCGCGTTGCTGTGGGACACGATCAGCGGCCGGGTCGTGAGGGCGCAGATCTCCTCGAACCCGGCGGGATTGATGTGCGCGAGGTCGAGGATGATGCCGAGCCGTTCGCATTCCGCGACCAGCTCGCGGCCAAAGCTCGTTAGGCCGGTGGCGGGCGAGCCGCTGGCGGCGAAAATCCCGCCGGAGGCCGCGGCGTTGGGACGCGCGTGGGTAAGCGAGATCGACCTCAGGCCGAGCTCGTGAAAAATGTGCAGGAGGTGAAGATCGTCACCCAGCGGTTCGGCGCCTTCCATCGTCAGGAGGAGCGCGATGCGCCTCTCGCCTTGCGCCTGCTCGATTTCCGCAAAAGTCCGGCACAACACCAGCCGCGGATTGAGTTCCACTTCGGCCTTGAGCAGCGCGACCTGATCAAGCGCGACGCGCAGCGCCCGTTCCCCGAGGTATTCGTCCTCGATGTAAAGGGCGAGACCGAGCAAGCCCATGTCGCCCGCTTCAAACTCCGGCAGGAAATCGGCCGCGACGATATTGCGACGGGGACGGCTCAGGAAGAGGCTGAGCGGCAAATCGAAATGGAGATCGACCAGCCGGCCGGCGTGGAGACGCGAGACTCTGTTTTCCATCATGCAGAGGTGGCGGGAGTGAGCGCCTCGAGAATGGCGCGGGCCGCGACCTCGTTCGCGCCGCCTTTCCCGAGTTTCGCGATCACTTGGTCGAAATCAGCGAGCATTTGTTTGCGCCGGTCGCGATCGTCGAGCA
Source organism: Verrucomicrobiota bacterium (assembly GCA_030855965.1). Taxonomy (GTDB): domain Bacteria; phylum Verrucomicrobiota; class Verrucomicrobiia; order Chthoniobacterales; family UBA10450; genus Palsa-1392. The sequence goes on from JALYQE010000198.1 coordinate 3,732, forward strand.
GGCGCAGCATCGCGCTGGCAATCGCGGCCGGCTGCGCGTTGCCCTGGATGAATTCCGGAACAATCTCGCGATCCGCCAGGACGTTAGGCATGCCGAGGTGTTTTACCCGAATCAGCAGGCGCCCGGCCAGATAGGTCAGCGCCGCCACTTTATAGACGAGGACGAAGGGCAGCCGGAAGAACGCCGCTTCCAAGGTCGCGGTCCCGGAGGCGACCACCCCGACCGTGCTCCGTTGCATCGTTTTTGCCGCCTGGCCGACCACGATCTCGACTTGACCTAACGAACCAAGGACCGGCTCCAGGTCACTCCGGATGGCGGCGGCGAGCGCTTCGGAAGCGGCCGCGATTTCAAAATGCAGTTCCGGCCGCCGCAGGTGCAGCTCGCGCATGACCTCGAGCAGGATCGGCAACAGCTTGCGCACTTCGCGGGTGCGGCTCCCGGGAAAAACGCCGACGAGGTGCGGCGCACGCAAATCTTCGATCCGCTTCGCTGCCAGATCCTCGATCATGGGATGACCGACGAAGATCGTGCGCAAGCCGGATTGCTCGTAGAGCGCGGCCTCGAAAGGAAAAATGCAGAGCATGAGGTCGAGCCACTTCGCCATTTTCGGAATGCGGCCCCGGTTCCAAGCCCAGACCTGGGGGCTGATGTAGTAAATAATTTTTCCTCCAAGCGATTTTTCGCGGAGGGCGCGCGCCAAGCGGAGGTTGAATCCCGGATAATCGATCAGCACCACTGCATCGGGCCGGGTGGCCGCGACCTCGTTCAGCGTCTTGCGAAATTCCTCCCGGAAGTAGCCGTAGTGCTTGATCACTTCCCAGAGACCGACCACGCCCGCTTCCTCGCTCCAATCGATGAAGCGCTCGCCGCCATAGCGTTTCATCCGCGGACCGCCCCGGCCTAACAAACGAACTTCCGGTTCCCGCAGCCGGAGAGATTCCATCAAGGCGGCGCCATGATTGTCGCCGCTCGCTTCCCCGGCCACGAGGTAGATACTCAGCGCATGGTCCATTGGGAGATCACGGCCCGGCCTGGATCCGCCTTGTGATGTCGACCGCCAGCTCGAGCGCGGCAGTCGCTTCGAAACCGGAAACTTTCGGCTGCAATCCGGTCTTCGCGCATTCGATAAAGGATAAAAGCTGGCGCTTGAGCGGCTCTTCCTTCTCGATCTCGACTTCGGCGCGCTCGATCCCGCCGCCGGCCTTGCGAAAAATTTCGCCGGTCTGGTTTTGATAATCGAGCGAGAGATAAGCGTCCTCCTGGAAAACGCGAATCTTGCGCATCCGCTCCGGGCTGATCCGGCTCGAAGTGATGTTGGCGACGCAGCCGTTTTCGAAACGAATGCGCGCGTTGGCGATGTCCTCGCGCCGGCTCAGGACGGGCACGCCGACGGCATCGACGGTCTGCACCGGCGAGCGCACGAGATGGAGAATGATTTCCAGATCGTGAATCATGAGATCGAGCACGACCCCGATGTCGGTGCTGCGATTTGGGAAAGGCGAAAGCCGATGCGCCTCGATGAAGCGCGGATGCGTGAGGCGCGCCTCGAGCGCGCTCAGCACCGGGTTGAAGCGTTCGACGTGGCCGACCTGTAACACGAGCTTTCGCTCCAGCGCCAGCTCCGCGAGCTGGCTCGCCTCCGCGGTGTCTTCCGCGATCGGTTTCTCGATCAGAAGATGTTTTCCCTTTTCCAGGAGCGGCCGGGCGATCGCGAAATGCGAATTTGTCGGGGTGGCGACGGAAGCGGCGTCGACCAAGTCCGCAAATTCCTCCAGGGAACTGGCCGCGCGCACATTGTATTGCTGCGCGATCTGGGCGGCGTTCTCCGCGTTAGTATCGTAGATCGCGGTGAATTCCGCGGTCCCGGTTTCGGCGTAAAGCCGCGCGTGATTTTTCCCAATGTGCCCGACGCCGACGACCCCGACGCGAAGTTTGCTCATGAGCGCAGGCGATTAGAAAATGCGATGAACATGCGAGATGCTGCCAAGTGAACCGCACCGATGAAACAAACGCAAACTGATTGGGAGGAGGCCTACCAGCGCCGCGAGACGCCCTGGGAAAAAGGGAAACCGCATCCGGGGCTGGTCGATTTCCTGGCCGAGAACGGGCCGATGCAGGGCGAGATCTTCGTCCCGGGCTGCGGCTCGGGGCAGGACGTGCGCGCGCTTAGCGCACCGGAAAACCATCCGGTCGGCGTGGATCTCGCGCCTTTCGCCATAACGAAAGCGAAGTCTCGGCCGGCGATCGCGAACGAGGAATTTCTACTCGCGGACCTGTTCGACCTGCCGCCGATGTTCGACCGGCATTTCGACTGGGTTTTTGAGCACACCTGTTTCTGCGCGATCGATCCCAGCCTGCGGCAGGATTACGTCGCGACCACCGTTAGGCTGCTCAAGCCCGGCGGCCACTTGCTCGCGATTTTTTTCCTCAATCCCGATCACGAAGAGGACGGGCCGCCCTATCGTGTCAGCCGGGCGGAACTGGACGAATTTTTCGGCGCGCATTTCCGGATTGAAAAAGAATGGGTTCCGGCGCGGACCCATCCCGGCCGTGAAGGACGCGAGCTGATGCGCGTCATGGTCCGGATGTAGCTTCTCTCGATTGAAAACTAGATTCCGGCTTCTGAAACGCCTCCTGCTCATCCTCCTCCTGGCCGGGATCGCCGGCGCGGGCCTGGTCTATCTCGACTGGCATTGGAAACGCCCCGTCTCCCCACGCGGCGGGCGCTACTTTTTCCAACGAGTGGAGCTGCGCGTACCAAGTTTCCGGCAGGGTGACGAACTTTGGCGCGGCGACGCCATCGGCGGCGTGCCTGAGAACGGCACCCTCGGCAGCGCCGGATGTGCCATCGCCTCGGCCGCGATGGTTTTCGAGTTCTACGGCATCGCGATCGACCCGCAGGAGCTCAACTGGTTCCTCACCGAGGTCGGCGGCTATACCGAGCGCGGCTGGCTTTACTGGGAACGCGCCGCCTGGTGGGCGCCCGGCCGGGTGCGTCACATCTACGAGGACCTGCCCTCCTACCACCTGATTGATTCCAACCTCGCCCGCGGCAATCCGGTCATCGTCCGGGTGCGTTTCCAAAGCGGGATGACTCATTTTGTCGTGATCGCGGGGAAGGATGGTTTCGACTATCTCATCCGCGATCCCGGCGCCGGCGCCGCCAAAGGCTACTACCCCCTGCGCGAGCTCGGGAGCGACATCGAGGCCCTGAGATTTTACGAACCGCTGCCGGCCGCGGCCGAATTGCGGAACCAGTCGTAGGTCTGCGCAATGCCTTCGCGCAGCGGGATCGTCGGCTCCCAGCCTAACGATATGATTTTTGAAATGTCGAGTAGCTTCCGCGGCGTGCCGTCGGGCTTGCTCGCGTCGAAGGTGAGCTCGCCCTTGAAGCCGACCACGTCGCAAACCAGCTCGGCCAGCGCGCGAATGGTCAAGTCGATTCCAGTGCCGATATTGATGATCTCGGGGCTGTCGTAGTTCTGGAGCAGGAAGAGGCAGGCGGCGGCGAGATCGTCGACATGGAGAAATTCGCGCAGCGGTTTTCCCGAGCCCCAGACGACGAGTTCGCGCGCGCCACTTTCTTTCGCTTCATGCGCCTTGCGCAGGAGGGCGGCAAGGACGTGCGAGGTCTCGAGATCGAAGTTGTCGTTCGGCCCGTAGAGATTGGTCGGCATGCCCGAGATGAAGTTGGCGCGGTACTCGTGGGCGTAGGCCTGACAGAGCTTGATCCCGGCAATCTTGGCGATGGCGTAGGCTTCGTTCGTCGGCTCGAGCGGCCCGCCTAACAATGCGCTCTCCGGGATCGGTTGCGGCGCCAGCTTTGGATAAATACAGGAACTGCCGAGGAAAAGAAGCTTGCCCGCGCCGTTCTCGTGCGCGGCGCGGATCAGATTGTTTTGGATTTGCAGGTTATCGATCAGGAACTCAACCGGGCGATCGCTGTTCGCCTTGATCCCGCCCACCTTCGCCGCCGCCACCACGACCACAGCCGGCTTTTCGCGGGCAAAAAATTCATCGACGGCGGCGCTGTTTGTCAGGTCAAGCTCGCCGCGGGTGCGGGTGAGCAGCCGGGTGAAGCCCTCCGCCTCGAGCCGGCGCAGGATGGCGCTGCCGACGAGCCCGCGGTGGCCGGCAATAAAAATCGCGTCGTCTTTCTTCATCCTTCCGCCTTCATCCTTCATCCTTTCGCTTTAGCGTTTCCTTTTTCAAGCGGTTAGGCAATGCTCCCGCCGTGGCAAGGAAAGACACGCGACTCCAGGTTCAGAAAACGTATAAGCTTTTTATCGGCGGAAAATTCGTCCGGAGCGAGAGCGGCCGGGTCGAGCCGGCTGCGAGCGGCGGGCAGGTCCTCGCCAATTACGCGCGCGCTTCCCGGAAGGATTTTCGCGACGCGGTCGGCGCGGCGCGGAAGGCCCAGGCGGGCTGGTCGAAAACCAGCGCCTACCTGCGCGGACAGATGCTCTACCGCGCGGCCGAGATGCTGGAGATGCGACGCCCGGAACTGGAAGCGGAGCTGGCCCGCTCCGCCGGGAAGAAAAACGGCAAAGCGACGGAAGAAGCCAGCCTAACGATCGAGCGCCTGGTGCACTACGCCGGCTGGACGGACAAGTTCAGCCAGATTTTCAGCGCGGTGAATCCGGTGGCGAGCTCGCACTTTAACTTCACCATGCCGGAAGCGACCGGGGTGGTGGTGGTGGTTTGCCCTAACGATCCCCCGCTCCTCGCGCTCGTCTCGTTGGTCGCGCCGGTGATTTTGAGCGGCAACACCGCGGTCGTGCTCACCTCCTCGACCCAGCCCCTGCCGGCGCTGACTTTCTCGGAGATCATCGCCACGAGCGATCTGCCGGGCGGCGTAATCAACCTGCTCTCGGGCAATCCGGCGGAGCTCGCCTCGCATATCGCCAGCCACATGGATGTGAACGCGATTGTGGACGCGTCGGACGACGCAAAAGTCACGGCGGCGCTGCAACAGGGCGGCGGGCACAACGTGAAGCGCTACGTCGAGCGCGCGCTGGCTCCGGCAGACTGGCGCGGTGCGACGGCGGAGAATCCGTATTGGATTCTCGACACCGTCGAGATGAAGACGGCCTGGCATCCGATCGGACTTTAAGAAAAGGACGAAGGCAGAAGGAAGAAACCCCGCCGCCGAAACTTCCTTCATCCTTCTAACTTTTCTTCGTGCGCGCGCTTGTTCTGGTTCTCGACAGCGTGGGCGTGGGTCATGCGCCGGACGCTGCGAATTACGGCGACGATGGCGCCAATACGCTCGGGCACATTTTGGCGCAGCGCCCGGATTTGGCTCTGCCGAATCTGAACTCTCTCGGGCTCGCGCGAGTGCTGGGCGGTGAGGGCGAGGCGCGCGCGAGTTTTGGCCGCATGCGAGAGCGCTCCGCGGGCAAGGACACGACCAGCGGGCATTGGGAGATTGCCGGGGTCGTGCTGGAGGAACCGTTCGCGACCTTCGAGCGTTTTCCCGATGAGCTCGTGAGGAAAATCGCGCGCGACGCCGGGGTCAGTTTCATCGGGAATTACGCGCGCAGCGGCACGGAGATCCTGACCGAACTCGGAGAGGAACATCTCCGCACCGGAAAGCCGATTCTCTACACCTCAGCCGATTCCGTCCTGCAGATCGCGGCCCATGAAGACGTCATCCCGGTGCCGCGCCTTTGCGAGATCTGTGAAGTAGCCCGCAAAGTCTCCGATCGCTTCCGCATCGGCCGGGTGATTGCGCGGCCGTTTCTGGGTGAACCAGGAAATTTTCACCGGACGGCGAACCGGCACGATTACTCGCTGCCTGCGCCGCGCACGGTCCTGGAATCGTTAGGCGCAAACCAGGTCACGGTCATCGGCGTCGGCAAAATCGGCGACATCTTTGCCGGGCGCGGCGTGGCGGAATCTTTCCCGACGACTTCCAACCAGGACGGGATGCGGCGGATCGAGCCGCTTTGGGAGGAACGGAGCGACGGGCTCATTTTCGCCAACCTGGTCGACTTCGACATGCTCTTCGGGCACCGGCGCGATGTCGCGGGCTACGCCCGCTGCCTGGGGCAATTCGATGGATGGCTGGGGCCATTGCTCCGGCGGATTTTGCCTAACGACCTTGTGATCATCACTGCCGACCACGGGAACGACCCGACCTTCCGCGGCACGGACCACACCCGCGAAGAAGTGCCGCTCCTGGTCATCCATGGCAAAGAAAGCCGCGACCTCGGCACGCGCGAAAGTTTTGCCGATGTGGCGGCGACCCTGGCGGAGTTTTTTAAACTTCCCGAGCCGTGGCCGATCGGGGAATCATTTCTTTCTTCATGCACATCCCGACCCTGATCGAGCGCAAGCGCAACGGCGAGGAACTCGCGCCGAACGAGATCGCGGCGCTGATCGACGGCTTCACTCGCGGCGAAATCCCGGATTACCAGATGAGCGCTTGGGCTATGGCGGTCTTCTTCCGCGGGATGACGCCTAACGAAACCGGGGAACTCACTTCGGCGATGATGGAGAGCGGGCGCGTTCTCGAGTATCCCGCCGGTTCGCCGCCGAAGGTGGACAAGCATTCGACCGGCGGCATCGGCGACAAGGTCTCGCTCGTGCTCGCGCCGCTCCTGGCCTGCGACGAAGTCTGGGTGCCGATGATCTCCGGCCGCGGGCTCGGCATCACCGGCGGGACGCTCGACAAACTCGAGAGCATTCCCGGCTTCAAGGTCAACCTCGATGAGACGCGCGCGCTCCGGCAGCTGGAAATTATCGGTGTTTTCATGATCGGGCAAACGGCCGACATCTGCCCGGCCGACAAAAAACTCTACGCCCTGCGGGATGTGACCGGAACGGTGCCGTCTCCGCCCCTGATCGTGGCCAGTATCATGAGCAAGAAGCTGGCGGAAAATCTCGATCGTCTCGTGCTCGACGTGAAATTCGGGAGCGGCGCGTTTATGAAAACGCGGGCGGAAGCCGAGCAACTTGCGGCCGGGATGACGGCGGTCGGTCAACAGATGGGGGTGGGAATGTCACACCTCCTGAGCGCGATGGACGCGCCCCTGGGCCGGACGGTCGGGAACGCGCTGGAAGTGGCCGAAGCGGTTGAAACGCTCCAAGGCCGCGGCCCGCGGGACTTGGTGGACCTGACGCTCGACCTCGCGGCCAAAGTCGCGAGCGCGCCCCGCACACAACTGGCCCGCTGGCTGGAGGACGGCACGGCCTGGCGGAAATTCGTCGCCCTGGTGGAGGCACAGGATGGAGATGCGGGTGCGCTGGAAAAAATCGCCGCCATTCACGCCGCGCCCATCATTCATCCCCTGCCCGCGTCGCGGAGCGGAATGATTGAGCGGATGGACGCGGAGGCGATTGGCCGCGCCGCGCTTTTCCTTGGGGCCGGCCGCGCGAGGGCCACGGACGCAATCGATTTCGCAGTCGGCTGCTCACAGATCAAGCAACCCGGGGAGCAGGTCGAGCAGGACGAGCCACTGCTGCTGGTCCATGCGCGCACTGAAGCGGGTCTGGCCGCAGCCCTGCCGTTGCTGGGGCAGGCGGTGAAATTGAAGGATTGATATCGCAGTCGGTGGCTGTCGGTTAGCCAGATTTGTCGTGCTTTTGGAGGCCCCGTCATGCCAGTCTCGCGCCATGAACCGGCCATCTTCGGGCCGAGGCCCCGCCGCTGAAACCTTGGGCCTCAAACCAGCGGGCCGTCTGCGTGGCTACGCCGTGCCGTCGGATCCGCGGCCCGAACGCAAGGCGACCAAATTCCGGTGCCGCAATTGCGGTCAAAAGACCTGGGTCGACGGGTCGCTGGCGCGCGAAGTGATCACCTGCCCGACCTGCGGGCGGCAAGTGCGCGCTCCCCAACCGGGCCCGCCTCTGGCTGGAAGTCTGTGGCGGAGTCATCCTCTTCCTCGCCGGATTCGCGATTGGCCATGCGCCGCTCGGGAATCGCGCGCTCCCATTGGCCGCACCGGCGCCGGTTATTCAGGAGGATGGAAAGAAGAGCCCGGTAAACAAAAGAAGCGGTGGTCAAACCGCGCTGGTTTGTCTCCCAGTCGGACAGCGATTGAGCACGGGGCGTCGCAGCGGCACTGACGACCTGCCAATACGGCCGGTCTAAGGGCCACGCCCGAATTGGTTTAGCTGGGAGGTGGGCCAGCAATTCCAGGGCAGAGGGGAGAAGGGGGAAATGCCGTACGAGACCGAATTGACCGATGACTACATGGGAGTGGTACATCGTGGCAGCGGGATGGTGACCGGCGAGGAAATGTTGCGCGGCAGCCTGGCTTTAGCGCAGCTCGTCGAGAACACCGCGAATTTTCACTACGAGTTTGTCGACCTCTCCGAAGCGACCGGGATCCAGGTGACGGAGCGCCACCTCCAGCAGATCGCCACCCTCGATCGGATGACGGCTTTTTTTCGGCCGCACGCAGTCGTAGTAGTGATCGCGCCGGATGAACGTCTTTTTGCGGTGGCCAAGCGTTGGGAGAGCCTGGTGCAGACTCTCGGCTGGAACACCCATGTTACGCGCTCGCGGTCGGAAGCGAAGCGCTGGCTGGAGGAAAATTTCGATCCTCACGTGGCCGACATCTCCGCGCACGTGTCGCACTTTTAAGCCCGTCCTCGCCCGCGCACTGAAGTCGAGGATTTCGTTGACAGGACCGGCGCCTCCTGTTGCATAACGACGCTGCGCAGGGCAGCGAAAAACGACGACTAATGGCTTACCTCAACGAAAATTATCTCAAGCTCCAGGCGGGCTATCTTTTCCCCGAGATCGGACGGCGGATCAAAGAATTCTGCGCCGCCCATCCCGAGCCGGGCCAGCGCCTGATTCGATGCGGCATCGGCGACGTCACGGAACCGCTCCCGCCCGCGGTAGTGACGGCAATGAAGGCGGCGGTGGATGAACTTTCGGTGCGCGAAACATTTCGCGGCTATCCTCCGGAGCAGGGCTACGAATTTCTCCGGAGCAAGATTGCGGCGATCGATTACCGCGAGCGCGGGATCGAGATCGCGGAGGATGAAATCTTCGTCTCTGACGGATCGAAGAGTGACTGCGGCTTCATTCTCGATGTCCTCGGCGATCAGAACAAAATCGCGATCACGAACCCGGTCTACCCGGTCTACGTTGACACCAATGTGATGGCCGGGCACACCGGCCCGGCGGACGAATCCGGACGCTTCGAAGGGATCATCTACCTGCCCTGCCGGGCGGAAAACGAATTCGTGGCAGAGCCGCCTAACGAGCACGCCGACATCGTTTATCTCTGTTTTCCCAACAACCCGACCGGGGCGGTCGCAACCCGCGCGCAGCTCGAGCAGTGGGTCGCCTACGCGCAGGAACACAAGGCGCTCCTGCTCTACGACGCCGCCTACGAGGGCTACATCAGCGACCCGGAAATTCCGCGCTCGATCTTTGAGATCCCGGGCGCGCTGGAGCGAGCGGTGGAGTTTCGCAGCTTCTCCAAAACGGGCGGATTCACCGGCGTGCGCTGTGGATTCACCGTCATGTCGAAACGCCTCCTCGCGTCGACCAGCGACGGCCGCGAATTACCTCTGCACAAACTCTGGCATCGGCGCTGGAGCACGAAAGCGAACGGTGTCAGCTATCCGGTGCAGCGGGGTGCGGAAGCGCTCTACAGCTCGGAAGGCCGGGCGCAGGTGCGCGAGCTGGTCGATCACTACATGGGAAACGCGCGCATCCTGGGCGAGGCCGCGAGCCGCGCCGGGCTGCCGGTTTACGGCGGTAAAAATGCGCCCTACATCTGGGTCGGAACCCCGCCGGGCCTAACGAGCTGGCAGATGTTCGACCGGATGCTGGAGGAATTGAACGTCGTCATCACGCCGGGCATCGGTTTCGGGTCGGAAGGCGAAGGTTATTTTCGCATCTCGGCCTTCAACAGCCGGGAAAACGCGGAGGAAGTCGCCCGGCGAATGGAAGCAGCCAGCTTTTAGGCCTCCGCGCTCCCGCCGCCGGAAAGAGGCGGAAGAATCGAGCGAATGCCTTGCGCGGGAACGGAGCGGCCATCAACTTATCGGCTTGGAAAAAAAAGGCGCCCACACGTTTTCCGAGAGCCTGCCCCAGCTCTATCGGTTTTGCCTGCTCATGACCGGTGACCCGGCCCGGGCGCTCGATGCTTTTCAAAACACGGTGCGCCAAGCGGCCCTGCTCGCCTCGCGCGGCCAGTTGCCGCCCGATCGCCTCTGGTCGTTTCACGAAGCGCGCCACCAGTGTCTCCACCTCGCCAAGGACGACGTGCAGCCCGAGAGCTCCACCATGCCGGAGGAGCCGATCTCGTCCGACGCCGCGGCCCGCGTGGCGCAACTCGAACCGGAGCAGCTGGCGGCCTGGATCTCGGCTGCGCCGGAACCGCAGCGCAGCGCGCTCGCCTATTATTATCTGAACGAATTCTCGCACCGCGAAATGCAGAACCTCCTCGACGTGAAAATGCAGGAACTGGCCAGCCTCATCTCGCATGGCCGCTCGCAATTCCAGGCCTGGCTTAATAACGTGACGGAGGCTCCGTGAAGCGCTGGCTTTCGCGCCGCAAACGTGCCTTGATCGAAGTCGCGCCAATCAGCGACGCCCCCGCGAGCGATCGCGCGATGCGGGCGGCCCTGGAAATTGCCCGCACCATTCCCGAAGCCGCCGCCAGCCTGACCGCTCAGCAGCAATTCGACCAGGCCCTGGCCGGGCTGGTGCGACGCATCCAGATTCCGCAGGCCGCGGCGGAGTGGTTCGTCAACGCCAACCTCATCCGCGGCCAAAAACGGAGCTGGCTAAAGACGGCGCGGCATCCGGCGATCCTGGCCACGGCGCTGGCCATGCTCGTCCTGACCGGGATTGCGATTTTCTTTTTTGTTGAAAGGCTGCACGAATTTCCCGGCTCGGAAACGGCCAATCGGCTGCTCGTGCACGCCAGCGCCACCCGGCGCTATCAATTCGAGCCCTTGAATACCGACGCGATCAACCTCGGTGATTATTTTTTTATGAAATCGCAGCTCGAACATTACGATGTGCCGATGCAGTTCGCCGATTTTCGCGCCCGCGGCGCGCGGGTTTTTGAAGATGAGGATGGCCACCGGGTCGCGCAGATCCTGCTCGCGGAAAACGCCGTGCAATTCTTTCTTTATCCGGCCGAGAAAACGACGCGCCGCGCCACACCGAAACCGGGCACGCGCCCGGCGTGGGGTTATGTCGAAGTCGACCATTGGTCGGGCGCGGTCCTGGAGCGCGATGGCGTTTGTTTTATGATCGCGATGCGCGGGACCGAGGAAGAATTGCGCACCTATCTCGGCGATCGCATGCGCTAGGGCGCCCGCCCTGCGCCGCAGCCGGCGGCGACGTCTCGCCGGCGGGCCCGTCCGTTGACAGAATCGGCGCGCCATTCAATCATAGCCACTCGCGCCGCCAGGGTAGCTCAGTGGTAGAGCAGCCCCGAAAGCTTTCGGGGTTGGTCGCTTCCTGCAAAATTGGGCGCGGTTAATTCGAATTTACACGCCAGGGTAGCTCAGTGGTAGAGCAGGGGACTCATAAGCCCTTGGTCGGGAGTTCAACTCTCCCCTCTGGCACGTCCTCTATGGCCTGGGTTTACATTCTCAAGGGCTCGACCGGGCGCCACTACATCGGGTCGACTGTCGACCTTGAGCAGCGACTCGAACAACATCGACGCGGCCACACTTACACGACGCGGCGACTCGGTGAATTGTCCATCGCTGCCGCGCGGGAATTCAGCACCTTGGAAGAAGCCCGCCGGATCGAGCGAGAGTTGAAGGCGAAGAAGAATCCCAAACTGGCGATCTTTCACCTCCAGCGACTGTGAGCAGCCCCGAAACCTTTCGGGGTTGGTCGGGAGTTCAACTCTCCCCTCTGGCACTCCCCTGCCCTTTCCACCGTGGCGAGCCCGGCGTTTGACAATGAATGAACGTTCATTCATTGTGACGATCCCAATGCCGACCAAGCTTTCCGCTCCGCCGCTCGACCGTCGCCGCCAGATCTTGGAGGCGTCCATGGTTTGCTTTGCCAAGAAGGGCTTTCATCAGGCGACCATGCATGATATCAGCGCCGAAGCCGGGATCAGCGTCGGCCTGATTTATCGCTACTTTAAGAACAAGGAGCAGGTCATTGCCGCGCTTGCGGCCGAGCATAAACAGGACATCGCGGCCCTGCTCGAGCGTGCGGGGGAAGCGCCCACCCTGCTCGAGGCGATGGAGATTCTTTTCACCTCGCATTGCAACGAACGCTCGCCCCAGATCGTGGCGGCGTTCGTGGTCGATCTCTTCGCCGAGGCCAGCCGCAATCCGAAAATCGCGAAGGTGCTGCGAAACGTGGTGAAAACGAAGACCGACGGCGTGGTCGGTCTCATCAAGCGTTCTCCCGAGGGCCGGCGCCTCGCGCCCTGGCTCGACGCGCAGCAAATCGCCGAGATGATTTTTGCCGTGAACGATGGCACCATGATGCGGAGCGTTTTCCGCGCATCCGGTGCGTCCTTTGCGCAGCAGCGCGAACGTCAACTTGGTATCGCCCGCAGTCTCTGGCGGCTCCTTTTCAGTCGTACTTCCCATGCAAACGGCCATAACTAAATCACCCACTACCCAATCCCATTCTGGATCGTCGTTCGCTCCCGCAGCGCCGGCGAAAAAGCGCCGCTCGAAAGGCGCCATCTTTCTCGTTATCCTCGGGCTCGTCGTCATTTTCGTGCTCATTTTTGGCACCAAGGCGCTCCAGATCGTGGCCATGATTTCAGAGGGCAAAGCGATGGTGGAACCGCCCACCACCGTGACCAGCGCGAAAGTGCAGAAGGCCGACTGGGCCCCGAGCCTGACCTCCATCGGATCGATCGCGCCGGTGCAGGGCGCCACGATCAGCGCGGAGTTGCCGGGGATGGTGGCCGAGATTGGATTTGAATCGGGCCGTCCAGTGAAAAAAGGCGACCTGCTGGTGAAACTGGATGCGTCCACCGAGCAGGCGCAGCTCCGTTCCGCGCAGGCCGATTTCGAATTGATGAAGGCGGAATTCGACCGCGCGCAGGACCTGTCGAAACGCAATGTGATCTCGAAAGCGGAATTCGATGCCGCGGCCTCGAAGCATGCGCAAGCCAGGGCGGCAGTGGAGAACATGCAGTCGGTGATCGACAAGAAAGAGATCCGCGCGCCTTTCGACGGCATCGCCGGCATCCGGGAAGTGAATCCCGGGCAGATGGTGCCGGCTGGACAACGACTGGTGACGTTGCAGGCGCTGGACAAGGTCTTCGTCGACTTCTCGCTCCCGCAGCAGGACCTCGGGAAAGTGAAGACCGGTTTGCCGGTGAAAGTGACAACGGATGCGATCGCGGGCCGGGAATTCACCGGCACACTGACCGCGATCAATTCCGCGGTCGACCCGGCGACGCGCTCCGTTTCACTCCAGGCCACGATCGATAACGCCGATCACGCCTTGCGCGCGGGCATGTTTGCCCGGGTCGAGGTCCAGCTCCCGGAGACGAAGCCCACGCTCTTTATTCCCGTCACGGCGGTGGCCTACGCGCCCTACGGCAATTCGGTTTACGTGATCGAATCCAAGAAGGACGAGAAGACCGGCAAGACCGGGCCCGTTTCGCGGCAGCAGTTTGTCCGCACCGGCGAGGCGCGGGGCGATTTCGTGGCCGTCACCGAGGGCTTGAAAGAAGGCCAGGAAGTCGTGAGCACGGGAGTTTTTAAGATGCGCAACGGCATGCACGTCGCGGTCGACAACAATCTCGCCCCCAAAGCACAGCTGAACCCCACGCCGCCCAATTCCTGAGCGCGCCGGCGCGGCGAGCTCTCTCGAGATGAAAAATTTCACCGACCTCTTCATTCGCCGACCGGTCCTCGCGCTGGTCGTTAGCCTGGTCATCGTTATCGCCGGCGTGCAGGCGATTTCGTCGCTCAATGTGCGGCAATATCCCAAGAGCGATATCGCGTCCGTCACCGTCACCACCGCCTATGTCGGCGCGAGCGCGGAGTTGGTCCGCGGTTTTATCACGACCCCGCTGGAGCGTGCGATCGCGGCCGCGGACGGGATCGATTATCTGCAATCGTCCAGCGCGCAGGGTGTCTCCACTATCACCGCGCGGCTGCGGCTGAACTACGACTCGAACAAGGCGCTCTCCGAGATCAGCTCCAAGGTCGACCAGGTGCGGAACGACCTTCCGCCGGAAGCGGAGGTGCCGGTCATCAACATCGAGTCGGCCGATTCCCAGTTTGCCTCGGCTTATCTCAGTTTCACCTCCGACATCCTGGAGGCGAACGAGATCACCGATTACCTGAGCCGCATCGTCCAGCCGCGCCTGACCGCGATCGAAGGCGTGCAACGCGCTGAGATTCTCGGCGGCCGCACCTTTGCCATGCGCATCTGGCTCAAGCCGGAGCTGATGGCCGCGCTCAATGTCAGCCCCGCGCAGGTGCGCCGGGCCCTGGCGAACAACAATTACCTCTCCGCGCTCGGCCGGACCAAGGGCTCGCTCGTGCAGGTCGATCTCACCGCCAACACCGATCTGCACACAGCGGAGGATTTCAAGAGACTGGTCGTGCGCGAGGAGAACGGCACGCTCGTTAGGCTGGGCGACATCGCCGAGGTCGTGCTCGGGGCGGAGGATTACAATTCCGAGGTCCGCTTCTCCGGCCAGCGCGCGGTCTTCATGGGCGTCTTCGTCCTCCCGAACGCGAACTCGATCGACGTCATCAAGCGCGTCCGGACCGAAATGGAGTCGATCACGCAGGATCTGCCCTCCGGCATGGCGGGCCGCATCGCCTACGACGGCACCGATTACATCAACACCGCGATCAAGGACGTTTACGTCACGCTTTCCGAGACGCTCCTCATCGTTTGCGTCGTCATCTTTCTTTTCCTCGGCTCCTGGCGTTCCACCATCATCCCAGTCGTGGCCATCCCGATCTCGCTCATCGGCGCGGTCTTCCTCATGCAGGTCTTCGGCTTCTCGGTCAATCTGCTCACCCTACTCGCGGTCGTGCTCTCGGTCGGCCTGGTGGTCGATGACGCCATCGTCGTGGTGGAAAACGTCGAGCGCCATTTGCGCGACGGGCTGACCCCGATCAACGCCGCTCTCCTCGGCGCGCGCGAACTCATCGGGCCGATCGTCGCGATGACGATCACGCTGGCCGCGGTCTACATTCCGGTCGGCATCCAGGGCGGCCTGACGGGAACGCTCTTCCGTGAATTTGCCTTTACCCTGGCCGGCGCGGTGGCCATTTCCGGCGTCGTCGCGCTCACTCTTTCGCCGGTCATGACCGCGACTTTTCTCCGCGCCGGCGACGCCGAGCGCGGCTTTTCCGCAAAGGTGAATCACCTGTTCGATCAGCTGCGCGAATGGTACGGCCGCCGGCTCGACGCGACCCTGCGCCTGCGCCCCGCGGTTTACACCGCATGGATTGGCCTAACGATTATCGCCGGGATTATGTTTTTCCTTCTCCCCAGCTTCGCCTCCAAGGAACTGGCCCCGACAGAGGACCAGGGCGTGATCTTCGGCATCGTGAACGCGCCGGCCAATTCTACGATTGAGCAGACCGCGGCCTTTGCCGACGCGGCAGGCAAAGTCTTCATGAGTTTTCCGCAAACCGAATTCACTTTTCAGATCACTTTCCCGAGCAACGGCTTCGGCGGCATGGTCCTGAAACCGTGGGACGAGCGCGAGGAAACTGCCTTTGAGCTCCTGCCGCAGGTGCAGGCAAGACTCGGCAGCGTGCCCGGCATTGAGATGTTTCCCGTGATGCCCCCTGCCCTTCCCGGCGGCGGCCAATTCCCGGTCGAACTCGTTTTGCTTTCGACCGAGGAACCCGAACGCATGGTCGAGTTCGCGAAACAACTGCAGGAAAA
>JALYQE010000238.1 GCA_030855965.1 Verrucomicrobiota bacterium
AAAAACATCCAGCCGACGACGACGATGGAAGAATTCGTCGGCGCCCTGCAACGCCCGCGCAAGGCCATGATCATGGTCAAGGCCGGCGCGCCGGTCGATGCGGTCATTGGCCAGCTCGTCCCGCTACTGGAGAAAGGCGACGTCATCATCGACGGCGGCAACTCGCTTTTCACCGATACCCAGCGCCGCTCCAAGGAACTGGAGGCGCAGGGCATTCACTTTGTCGGCTGCGGCGTTTCCGGCGGCGAAGAAGGCGCGCTCAAGGGTCCGTCGCTCATGCCCGGCGGCCCGCGCGCTTCCTGGGAAATTATCGCCCCGATCTTCACCAGGATCGCCGCAGTCGTGGAGGGCGAGCCCTGTGTCCGTTACATGGGCCCGGACGGCGCCGGGCACTACGTCAAGATGGTGCACAACGGAATCGAGTACGGCGACATGCAACTCATCTGCGAGGCCTATGCCATTCTCAGCGCCGTCCTTGGCCTAACGACTGACGAGCTGGCCGACATTTTTGCGGAATGGAATCGCGGCGATCTCGACAGTTACCTGATCGACATCACGGCCCAGATCTTTCGCAAGAAAGATCCCGAGACCGGTCAGCCGCTGGTCGACGTTATCCTCGACAAAGCCGGCCAGAAGGGCACCGGCATCTGGACCCTGCAGTCTGCCATTGGGCAATCGATTGTCATTTCCACGATCAACGCCGCGGTCGAGGCGCGCGTCATTTCCTCGCGCAAGGAAGAGCGGGTTAAGGCGTCGAAGATTTTGCCGCAGCCGAAGGTCGAGAAATTCAGCGGGAAGCGCGACGAGTTGATCAGCGCAGTGCGGGACGCGCTTTACGCCTCCAAGATCGTCTCCTACGCCCAGGGGATGGAATTGTTAGGCGCGGCGAGCAAGGAATTCGCCTGGAACCTGAACGTCGGCGACATCGCGACCATCTGGCGCGGCGGCTGCATCATTCGGGCGAAATTTCTCAACCGCATCGTGGAAGCCTACGGGCGTAATCCGGCGCTATCGAATCTGCTCCTCGATTCCTATTTCACCGACATCATTCAGAAAACGCAGCACAACTGGCGGATCGCCGTCGCGACCGCGGTGCGCCAGGGTGTGGCGGTCCCGGCTTTCAGCGCCTCGCTGGCGTATTTCGACAGCTACCGGCAGGCGCGGCTGCCGGCCAATCTCCTCCAGGCGCAGCGCGATTTTTTTGGCGCGCACACTTACGAGCGGGTCGACAAACCGGGCGTCTTCCACACCGAATGGATGGAACCGGAGAAAACGCCGACCGAAAAGAAGACCGAGCCGAAAGAAGAGGAATCCAAACGGCACGCGGCCGAATAACCTTATGCCAACCTACATTTACGAAACCACCGACACGAAGAAGCCGATCCGTCGCTTCGAGGTCAAGCAGAGCATGAAAGACGAACCGCTCCGGGTCGATCCGGAGACGGGGGAAGCGGTCAAGCGCGTCATCTCCGGCGGCTACGGCGTGCATGTCCCGGGCGGATCGATTGGTCCATCGGTCGGGACGGTCGGTGGCGGCGGCTGCGGGTCGAGCTGCGGCTGTCACTAAGCAAAAAAGTTTGTCATCCCGAACCGCCGCAGGACGGCGAGGGACCTCCCAAGAGTCGTGAAAGCTTACTACGTCTATATGATGACGAACGTAAGCCGAGTCGTCCTCTACACTGGCGTAACCAACGATCTCGAACGCCGCGTCTGGGAACACCAACACGGTGAGTGTAAAGGTTTCACCAAGACGTATCGCGTGACGCACCTCGTCTATCACGAAACGTACGGCCAGATTGACGACGCCATAGCGCGGGAGAAGCAGATCAAAGGCTGGCGCCGCAGCAAGAAGAACGCGCTCGTGGGAACGCTCAATCCGCGCTGGATCGATCTGTCAGTCGAACTTTTCGGGCGCTTGAGAGGTCCCTCGCCGTCCTGCGGCGGCTCGGGATGACAAGTTAGGCGGCGGTTCTCGACCTTATCAAAAGGTCTAATGGAAATCGTGCGACTCGCTTCCGGCGAGTTGGGCATGCGGGAGTGGCCGAATCGTCCGAGCCTTCACCAGCACGACCTTATCCGTGTTTTGCACTTCGCCTTCGATGAGCAGAAACGGCTCCTCCGTAATCACCAGCCGGAGGCGCTCAAACAAATCCGGCGTCACAATCGCATTCGCTACCCCGGTCTCGTCCTCCAGGCTGATGAAGACAAATCCCTTCGCCGTTCCCGGCCGCTGCCGGCAGATCACGTTGCCCGCGATCTCGATCGTCGCGCCATGTTTCGCCGCGACCAGGTCGCTCGCCCGCCAGACGTTAGGCAATTGCTCGCGCAGCAGCTTCATCGGATGCGGCCCGGTGGTGAGGTTCATCGCGGCGTAATCCGCCTGCACGCGTTCCGGCAGCGTCATGGAAGCGAGCGGATTGTAGCCGGGGGCGTTGACCCCGGAGCTGAGAGATCTGGCCGCGGGACTGCCGGGGTCAGCGCCCCCGGCTACAGCGAAGAGCGCCTCGGGCACCGGCTCCTCCACTTCCCACAACGCCGCGCGCCGATGATCCGCCAGGAAATTGAGTGCCCCGAGCTCCGCCAAAGTGCGCAACTCCTCTTTCGTTAGGCAAACCCGCCGTTTGAAATCTTCCACCGAGCAAAACGACTCCAGCGCGCGTTGCCTCACGATCTCCTCGCCATGCTCCTGCCGCAGCCCGTTCACGACACAAAACCCGAGCCGCACCACTCCCTCCGACTCCACCACACAACGCCATTCCGATTCCGTCACACAGACCGGCCGCATCCGGATCCCGTGCCGGCACGCGTCTTTCACGATTGTGGCCGGGGTATAAAACCCCATCGGCTGATTGTTAAGTAGGCTGGCGTAAAACTCGGCCGCGCGATGCACTTTCAGATAGGCGCTGCCGTAGGCGAGAATGGCAAAACTGATGGCGTGCGATTCGGGAAAGCCGTAGAGCGCAAAGGAGCTGATCGACTGGATGATTTTGAGAATGATCTCGGGCGCGACGCCCTTTTTCTCCATCCCGGCCCGCAGTTTGAGGCTCACCTTTTCCATCCGCTCGACCGAGCGATGGAAACTGAGGGCGCGTCGCAATTCCTCCGCTTCCGCTCCGGAAAAATCGGCCATGATCATCGCGATCTTGAGCATCTGCTCCTGGAAAAGCGGTACGCCCAGCGTCCGCTCGAGAATCGGCTTCAAACGCTCGTCGAAATACGTCACCGGCTCGCGACCTGCCCGCCGGTTCAGGTAAGGATGCACCATGTCGCCCTGGATCGGCCCCGGGCGAATGATCGCGACCTCGATCACGACGTCGTAAAAACATTTCGGTTTCATCCGCGGCAGGGTCGCCATCTGGGCCCGGCTCTCGATTTGGAAAACGCCGATCGTGTCCGCCTTCTGCATCATCTCGAAAGTGGCGGCATCGTCCTTCGGAATGTGCGCGAGGTCGAGCGGCCGCCCGCGTTCCCGGCAGAGCTCAAAGGTGTCCTGCATGACCGACATCATGCCCAGGCCTAACAAATCGACTTTCACGATCCCGAGATCCTCGCAATCGTCCTTGTCCCATTGCGCCACCACCCGGCCGGGCATGGAGGCGTTTTCCAGCGGGACGAAGGAACTGAGTTTATCCCGGCAGATGATCATCCCCCCGGAGTGCTGCCCAAGATGGCGCGGCAAACCGTAGATCGACTGATACAGCCTAACGAACGCAGGCATGCGCGGATGCGCCTTCGGCAAACCCGATTGCTCGATCTGCGACTCGAGATCGAGGGTGTGCGGGAAATCGCCGTTCGCGAAGAGGTGCGAGAAGCGGTCGAGAATGTTGGGCGCGAAATTGAGCGCCTTCCCGATTTCGCGCGCCGCGCTTCGCCCGCGATAAGTGATCACGTTCGCAGTCATGGCCGCGCCGTGTTTTCCATAACGCCGGTAGATTTCCTGGATGACGCTCTCCCGCCGGTCGCCGCTCGGGAGATCGAGATCGATATCGGGCCAGCCTTTGCGGCTTTCGTTGAGGAAACGCTCGAAAACGAGATTGTTGCTCACCGGATCGACCGGGGTGATCCCGAGACAAAAACAAACCGCGCTGTTCGCCGCGCTCCCGCGGCCCTGGACCATGATGTTGTGTTCGCGGCAGAAATTGACGATGTCCCAGACGATCAAAAAATAGCCGGAGAACCCGAGCTTGATGATGAGGTTTAACTCAAACTCGAGCTGGCGTTTTACTTTCTGTGAGATCGATTCGTAGCGTTGCTGCGCGCCGAAAAGCACGAGCGTGCGCAGGAAAGTATCCATCGAGTGCCCTTCCGGGACCGAGTAATCGGGGAAGTGGTAACCAATATTCTCGAGCGAAAACTGGAGCCGCTCGGCCAGGCGGACGGTGTTGGCGATCGCCTCCGGCAAATCGCGAAAGAGCGCTTTCATTTCCGCCGCGCTTTTCAAATGACGTTCCGCGTTATTCGTTAGGCGCGTGCCGGCGGCGTCGAGGTGGGTGTGTTCGCGGATGCAGGTAAAAACATCGAGCACCTCGCGCCCAAGCGGGGTGGCATGCTGGACGCCATTGGTCGCGAGCAAGGGGAGGCGCTGCTGCGCGGCGAGATCGATCAGGCGGCGATTGCGGCGCTCTTCGCCCCGCACAAGATGGCGTTGGATTTCGACGTAAACCCGGTCGTGGTCAAAAATCTCGAGCAACCGTCGCACGCGGTCGTCAGAATTCCGGGGAGCACGGGCTGCCAGCCCGTCGCGTCCGGCAGTCTGCCGGGCGCCTTGAGTGCCGCCACGCGATGTCCGCGCAGAGGTTTGCGGGAGACTCCCGCAAACAACGGGCTGACAACCCGTGCTCCCCGTCTGATGCGCTGCCGTCTCGGAAAAAAGCGCGATCAGCCCGGCGGAAAATTTCTCTAGCTCCGCGTAGCGGACGAGGCAGCTTCCTTTTTCGCTCCGCAGGTGGGCCTCCGTCAGGAGGGAACACAGATTCTCGTAGCCGATACGGTTTTCGACCAGGACGGGTTGAATCGCGCCGTCTTCCATTGTGAGATCGGCACCGATGATCGCCCGGACCCCGTGCTCGCGGCCGGCGACGGAAAATCGCGGCGATCCATAGACGCCATTGCGATCGAGCAGGGCGACCGCGGGCAACTCAAGCTCGGCCGCGCGCTCGGCCAGTTGCTCGGGGAAAGAAGCGCCCCGGAGAAAACTGAAGGCGCTGCAGGCGCGGAGTTCAACGTACGACAGAAGCGCTCCTCTCAGTCATAAATTCCCTCGACTTCCCAGCCGTTCGCCCGTTCCTGCACCCGACAGAGAGCGCCGTCAGCAAACTGCAAATCCCACTCCGCGCGCTCCCACTTTTTCAGGTCCCACCAATCGCCCGATGCGCGATACGGCCCCTGCCGTGCCACGACGGAAGTAACGACCGCGCGTGGCGAGTTGGCGCGCAGGCGGCGCAAAGCCGGTCCGATCATCTTGTCAGGGTCGTTAGGCACAGCCGGCAGTTCCCAGGAAAATGCCTCGAGATGAAACGCATCGGGCCGATGCGAATCCTCCAGCACCGGCCGCCCGACGCGCTCTTTGCCTAACAATCCCGTGAGCCGGGTGAGCGTTTCCTGCAGCCGGCCCGAGTCGCGCAACGGCGTCTCAAAAAGATGAAACTGTTGCCGCGCCGGTTGGGCTACCGCCGCCTCCAGGGAAACCGCCACGATCGGATGTTCCGTCCGCAAATTTTCGAGGTGTGTCTGGAGGAGACGGAACAAAATCTCGACCGAGTTGGTCGGGTCGGGAATGTGAAAGCGATGCTCGTAGTGCGACTTGTTCGCCCCGGCGAATCCGTCTTTTGGCGGCTCGGCAAAAGTGAGGCGGAAAGTGAGTTCCTGCGCAACGAGGTAAAGCGCGCCGAGGCGCAAGGTGAGTTGCTCGAGAAATCGCCGCAGGACAAAAAGAAGCGGCTCGGCGGTTTCGATTTCGTACTCGAACTCGGCTTCTTCGCGGAAAACTTCCGCTGGCCTAACGAGACGGAGAAGCCGGGTCGCCCGGCCGGTCGCCTGTTCCCAGAGCCGGACGGCAGTCGGGCCGAGGCGGGCGCCGAGGGGCTCGGGCTGAAGGGCGGCGAGATCGCCCAGGGTGTGGACGCCCCATTTGTGCAGGATGGCGAGAATGTGGGCGAGTTCTTTGGCGCGTTCGGCGGCCCGGCGAGAGGTTCGTTTAGTGGATTGGTGGCTGGGCACGGAGCGAAATTAAGGCCGGCAGGAGACATGTTCAACAGAACATATTCAGAGTTTCGCCAACGCGCTGGAGGGACGGGCGCCGTCCAGTCCGTGTTTCTATCAAAAACCGCGCCGCTTCACCAGCCACGGACGACACGGCGGTCGTCCCTCCACCTCACCCGCCCGGGTTTAGGAGGCGCGACTTGGTATCGTCGGGCAGCGACGAATTCGAAATCCAGCCAGAAGCGTTGCGCGGATCCGCTTTCAACCAGGCGCGCGCGGTCGATTCCATCTGGCTGTTGCGCAGGCTGTCGTCGCCGATCGTGGCCGCCCATTGCACCGCGGCCGAGGGATCGGAAGACCGGATCCGATTTGTAAAAGCGCTCACCGCCTGGTCGCGCGACGGACCATCGCGCAAATTTCCCAGCCAGCTCGCCGCCGCCTCGGGATCATTCCCGGCCCAGCGGCTGATCAGGTTTTCGAAAATTTGCCCGCGCGTTTTGCCCTCGGGGAAGGAAGTGGCCCACGTCCCCGCCGCCTGCGGATCGCTCGCCGCCCACTGCGAAATGACGGCGGCCGCCGCGGTCGTCTGGGTCTCGCCCGAGAGGCGGGTCAACATCTGCGCCGCGCGCTGCGGATCGCTTTCCGCGACCGAGGAAATAATGTTGGGCAGGACGGAATTGCGCGCCGCCGGGTCGGAGAGACTTTGCGCCCAGCTCATGGCGGCCTGCGGATCGTTCTGTGCCCACTGCCGCGAAATGCTATCGAGCAGATTCTGCCGCGCCTCGCCGCGGGTGCTGCGCAGGGCAAACTCCGCCGCGCTCGCCGGATCGGTCTCGCTCCATTGCGCGACGATCGGGTTGAGCGCGTTTTGCCGGGTCGCGCCGTCGGGGAGTTTCTGCGCCCAATTCAAGGCGGTCTGGACATCGGCGGTGGCGAGCTGGCGCGCGATCGATTTCACCGCTTCGTCCTGCATTTTGCCGATCGGCAACCCGGCCACGTAGTCCGCGGCGGCATTGGGGTCGCTCTGCGCCCAACTCGAGAGGACGTTTTGGAGCGCGCGATTTTTCCCTTCGCTCGCCGGCAACGCCTGCGTCCAGGCTAGGGCGGCGGTGGGATCGTTCTGGGCCCATTGCCGCGCGATATTTCCGGTCGCGCGATCGCGGGTCGGGCCAGGCGGGAGACCGCTGATCATGGTAGAAGCTTCCTGCGGATCTTTGTTGGCCCAGGAGGAGAGCACGGTCTGGAGCGCGTTATCGCGACTCTGGCTCTGCGGCAGGCTGCTGGCCCAGGCGAATGCGGCTTGTGCATCCTGACCGGCCCAGGTCGAGGCGACCACTTGAATGGCGTTATCGTGTCCGGAACCCGGCGGGAGTTGCGCGGCCCGTTGCGCGGCGGTGACCGGATCGGTGCTGGCCCAGCGGGAAAAGATCGGCCAATAGAAATTCTGCCGGCTGTGTCCGGAAGCGGGCAGGCTTTGCAGCATGGCGAGGGCGGCTTCGGGATTGGTGTCGGCGAGGGAAGAGACGACCGATTGCAGGGCGCGATCGCGGTCCTGGCCCGGCGGCATTTGCAGGACCCAGGCGTTGGCGGCGGTGGCATCCTTTTCCGCCCAGGAACGGACCGCTGCCGCGACCATGAGACGGCGTTCGGATGGGGTGCCGTTGGTCTGGGCGTAGGCGAGCGCGGCCTGCGCTTCGCCTTCCGCCCAACGGCCGACCAGCAGGCCGAGATAGATTGATTTCTCGCGCTGATTCGGGAGGGCCTGGAAAGCGTCGATCACCGGCCGGACCTCTTTCGGGTCGAGCGCATCGATCAACTTACTCGCCTCGAGATAGCTGCGGCGATCGGAAGGGCGAGCCATCGCGTTCTTCAGGCCGGCGAGGACTGATTCGAGCGAAGCAGGCGCGGCTTCGCGGTCCCGCGCGGTCTTGCGCGCCGGTGTGGCGCCGGCCCCGGTCACGAGCCGGACCGGGCCCGCGTTGTCGTCTAACGCCCGGACTTCCTCCGCGACGGAAGCGGAGAGGTCGACCGGATGGGGCAGGGTGTAGCGGCCGATGGCCAACCCGGCGAGGAAGGCGGCGACGACGACGAGCAGGGTGCGAAAGGAGAAGCGCGGCACGACGGGAAAATAACAGAACTCACCAAGAAAATCTTCTCTGCAAAAGTGTCATAAGATTTTTACCGGGCACTCGGGCAGCGCTTTCAGAAAGGCGCGGCCGTAGGTTTTGGTCACGATCCGGTTATCGAGCACGACGACGATGCCGCTGTCGCTCTTCGTCCGGATCAAACGCCCGACGCCCTGGCGAAACTTCAGGATCGCTTCCGGGAGCGAGTATTCGGTGAAGGCGTCGCCGCCGCGCGCCTGGATGAGTTCGAGCTTGGCCTCGGTCAGCGGATGATCGGGCACCGCAAACGGCAGGCGGGTGATGATGACATTGGAAAGCGCATCACCTGGCACGTCCACGCCCATCCAAAAACTGTCGGTCCCGAAAAGCACGCTGCGCGGCGTGTTCTTGAATTGCTCGAGCAGCTGGCTGCGCGGCGCGCTTTTGCCCTGGACGAGCAGGTTCATTTTTTTCCTAACGAAAAAGGATTCCATTTCCTCGGCCAGCTGCTGCATTACGCGGTAGCTCGTGAAAAGAACGAAGGCCCGGCCATCCGTGTCCTCGACAAAACGCGCCACCCATTCCGCGAGCGCGCCGGCGTAACTCTCGTCGCGCGGGTCGGGCATCTTGCGCACGACAAAAACCTTCATTTGCTTCTCGAAATCGAACGGGCTCCCGAGCTGCAACGGCTCGGCGCCGTCCGCCCCGATCCGGCGCCGGAAATAAAGCAGGTCGGGCCGGCCGACCGCGAGGGTCGCGCTCGTCATCACGCTGCTGCATTCGTCGCGGAAAAGCATCCGCCGCAGGACCGGCGCGATATCGACTGGGGCGGCGTTGAGGGTGATGTTCTGGGCCGCTTTCCCCGTGCGCTCGATCCAGTAGACGTGCTCCTCCGCGCTTTGCTGGAGGAAGATGGAAATCCCTTCGCGCGCGTCGGCGATGCGCCGCCCGAGTTCGGTCAGCTCGGCCTTGAGGAATTCATCCTCGGTTTTGCGCACCACCTCGATGATGCGCGCCTGCAACGCCGCGAGCCGACCGGTGATTTGATCGTCGACAAAATCCGTCTCGCGCACCCGACATTCGCGGCCTTTTTTGAAGTTGGCTCGTTCATCGATCGCATCGAAAAAGCGATCGGCCTCCTCCACCAGCGACGCTGCCAGGGTCACGCCCGCGGCGTCGCGGGTGACGGTAAAGAGCCCTTTTTTTGAGCGCGCGTTGTAAAGCCGCTGGATGGTGGCGCGCAATCCGTATTGCGAAATCCCGATTCCGATCTGGCGCGAGGCGACCTGCTCGACGGTGTGGGCTTCGTCGAAAATGATGAAGTCGTTAGGGAAAAGGTAGCCTTCCTCGCGGTCCTCCTGTTCCTCCGGGCTGCCCAGCAACATGAAGAGGAGGGTGTGATTGATCACGATCACGTCAGCCGCGAGCAGGCGTTTGCGCGCCTGCTGGAAAAAGCAGCGCGGGTTTTGCCCACAGGTCTTCGCGGTACAGAGGTGCGCTTCGCTGCAAACCTGGACCCACACTTTCGGATCCGGCTCGATCGGCAGATCGCTCAACGTCCCGTCCGTCGTGGTCCGCGACCAATCGGCGAGCCGGGCCAGATCCGCCTGCTCGGTGGTGTTGAAAAGTTCGTTCGCGCTCTGGATCGCGCGTTCCAGCCGGCGCGGGCAAAGATAATTCTGCCGCCCTTTCATGAGCGCGGCCTCGAACTCGACCGGGAGGATTTTTTTCACGATCGGGATGTCCTTGTGGATGAGCTGTTCCTGGAGGTTGATCGTGTGAGTCGAGATGATCGCCTTCTTCTTTTTCTCGAGCGCGAAAAGCGTCGCGGGGATGAGGTAGGCGAGCGATTTGCCGACGCCGGTGCCGGCTTCGACCACGAGGTGCCTCTCTTCTTCCAGGGTGCGAGCGACGGCCGCGGCCATTTCCTGCTGTTGCGGGCGATACTCGAAATTGCGCGCCTTTGCCAGGAGTCCGTCCGCCGCAAAAATCGATCGCACGCGCTCGACAAAGTCGCTGCCGAGGGAATCTTTGAGCGCTATCATTCCCGCGAAGTTACGCGGGAAATTCGAATGTCGAAATCCGGCCCGCGCCGCGGGAATCTCGAATTCGAATTTCGAAATCCGAGACAAGCACGAAACCGAAATCCCGAATGTTTAAAACAACTCCCGCCAAGGCCACTTTTTCTGATTTTGGTCATTCGTCAGTTGGACTTGTTTCGACATTCGAAATTCGCGATTCGAATTTTCCCCAATGAGACTTCTCGACCGCTACGTCCTCCGGAATTTCCTCCAGCCCTTCGTTTATTGCGTCCTTGGTTTCCTCGCCATCTGGCTCATTTTCGACATCAGCGATAACAGCTCGACCATCTTCGATGAACGGGCGCCGCTGGGCCTGGTCCTGCGCTTTTACTGGACCCAGATCCCGCAGGTGCTGGTGATTCTGCTCCCGGTGTCGCTCCTCCTGGCCCTCCTCTTTTCGCTCGGCCGCATGTCGCGCTCGAACGAGATCGTCTCGATGCTGACCGCTGGCGTGAGTGTGACCCGCCTCATCCTGCCGCTTCTCGTCGTCGGCCTTCTCACCACTGGAGTCACCTTCGCCTTAAATTATTCCCTCGCCGCCCACGCCGAGCTGGCGCGGAAAAATTTCCTCGATCAGGTCAGGCGGGGCGGCACGCGCGACATCGTCATCGCCGGCCAGGTCTTCCGCAACCGGACCGACGATCGCACCTGGTACATCTCGCGTTTCCGGCCGAACTCGAACGACTTCAGCGGCGTCCAGATCATTCAGCAGGATGCGCAGGAAAATATCGTCCGGAATTACATGGCGACGGAGGCCTTTTACGACCCGGCCACCAAGAGCTGGCGCCTCGACAAGGCGAAAGTGGTGAACTACGACGCCGCCGGCAATATCACGGACGAAAAAATGGTGAGGAGCATGACGATCAACGACTGGAGCGAGACGCCTTATCGCCTGAGCAGCGCCAATGTGCGCCCGGAATTTCTCGGCATCTCCGAATTGCGGACCTATCTCCACTTCAACGCCGATTTTCCCCAGACTCTCCTGGCGCCATTTCGGACGCAGCTGCAACATCGCTGGGCCTTGCCCTGGACTTGTTTCGTCGTCGCAGTCATGGCCGCACCGCTCGGGATCGGGTTTTCGCGTCGCGGCATCCTGGCCAGCGTGGCGGTCGCGATCGGGCTCGTCTTTACAATGAATTTTTTGACCCATCTCTTTCTCGCGCTCGGGGAAGGGGACCGCGTCTCGCCCGTGACCGCGGCTTGGGCGCCGAACCTGATCTTCCTCGCCATCGGCCTCTACTTGCTGCGCCTGCGAGCGACGAACCGCGAGACGCCTAACTTTAATCCGGCTGCACTCTGGCGTAACTTCCGCGCCTCATGAATCCCTTGGCAGATGAATGGACGATCCAGCACCGCGCCGAAGCCTGCGCCGCGACGGGCAAGGCTTTTGCGGCGGGGGAAAATTTTTACACCCTGCTCTTTCGCGACGGCGAAGGATTTCGCCGGCAGGATCTGAGCGAGGAAGCCTGGCAACAGCGGAACGAGAATCTGCAGCCGTTTTCTTTCTGGCGCGCGCGCTTCGAGCCGCCCCCGGCCGCGCCGCCCGATCCGTTGCCAAAGGAAAATGCGGAAGAGCTTTTCCGCCGCCTTGTGGCCGAGGCGAATCAGGCCAACGCCAATACCTGTTATGTGCTGGCCGCCATGTTGGAGCGAAAAAAGATCCTGAAACAAATCCAAACCGATCAGAACGAGCAGGGGCGGGTTTTGATTTACGAGCACGTGAAGAGCGGGGACGTCTTCGTCGTGCCCGACCCGCATTTGCGGCTTGATCGACTGGATTGGGTCCAGGCGGAAGTGGCGCAGCTTTTGCAGGGCAGGGGGACCATGGCCTAACGAGTATGCTTCCCTGGTTTTCCAACGCCAAATTCCCGCTCTACCTCGCCCCGATGGCGGGCGTGTCGGATAAGATTTTCCGCCAGCTCTGCAAGGAGCGCGGGGCCGATGTTCTGGTGACGGAGTTTGTCTCTTCCGAAGGCGTCTTCCGGCGCAACCATCGCACCCGCGGGTATCTCGACTTCGACGCGGTCGAGCGTCCGGTCGGAGTGCAACTTTTTGGCGGCAACGCCGAGCACATGGGGGCCGCGGCACGCCAGGTGGTCGCGTGGGTCCAGCCCGATTTCATCGACCTCAATTTCGGGTGTCCGGTCAACAAAGTGGTCGCGAAAAACGGCGGGTCCGCCCTGCTTAAGGATTGCCCGACGTTAGGCAAAGTGGCCGCAGCGGTCGTGAAGGCGGTCGCGCCCTTGCCGGTCACGGCCAAAATTCGCATCGGCTGGGACGACACCAGCATCAACGCCACGACCGTGGCGAAACTTTTGGAATCGTTAGGCATCGCCGCCCTCGCGGTCCATGGCCGGACGCGCGCGCAGGGGTATTCGGGCGCGGCGAACTGGGAGGTGATTGCGCAGGTGGTGGCCTCGGTTTCCATCCCGGTGATTGGAAATGGTGATCTGTTTAATGCCGCCGATGTCGCGCAACGGCGCGCCCAATCCGGCATCGCCGGCGCCATGATCGGGCGCGCCGCCATGAGTTCGCCTTGGATTTTCTCGCAAACGAAACATTATCTCGCGACTGGCCAGCTCCTCCCGCCGCCCGAGCCGGCGGAAAAATGGGCGCTCATCCAGCGCCATTGCGAACTGGCAGTGGAGGAATGCGGGAACGAAGACATCGCGATGCGCTCCATGCGCGGGCGTTTGATGGCTTATTCCAAGGGCCTGCCCGCGAGCAAGCAGCTCCGGGAAAAATTCCAGCACGTCAGCACCCTCGAGCAGGTCGACGAAATCGCCCGCGTCCATCTGGCAACCTGCCTGGAAGCGGCCTAAATTCCCGCGTGCCCGCAGTTCCCGCGCCTAACGGCGAAATCAAGTTCAAGATCGGCAACGAGCGTCTCGTCAAGGTGACCGAAGACGCTTCGCGCAAGCTGACGTCGCTCCTGCAAAAGCAGGGGCGGGCGCACGGCGCGTTGCGGGTCGCAGTCATCGGCGGCGGCTGTTCCGGGCTACAGTACAAGATGGATTTGGTCGATGGCCCGGCGAACCGCGACATCATGGTCGAGTCCGCCAACGTTCGCGTGGTGGTCGACCCGAAAAGCGCGCTTTTCGTCAGCGGCTCGGTTCTGGATTACAGCGACGACCTGCAAAAAGGTGGCTTCAAAGTCACGAATCCGAATGCGGTCGCGCACTGTTCCTGCGGCGAGAGCTTCTCGGCATGATCGATTACTTCGCGCTCCTCGACGAGGCGCGACGGCCCTGGCTCGATCCCGAGCAGCTGAAGGAAAAATATTTCGCGCGCAATCGCGCGGGAGCGGCGGACGCGGAGCTGAATGAAGCGTTTCGTGTTCTGAGCGATCCCAAATTGCGTCTGCAACATCTCCTCATCCTCGAAGGCGCGGAACTGACGGCCGGCCGCCCGGTGCCGCCGGCGGTGGCGGAGTTGTTTTGGAACACCGGAACGGTGTTGCGTGAAGTCGACCGCTTCCTTCTGAAAAGCGGGGAGGCGAGCAGCGCGCTCTCCCGCGCGCTCTTGAGCGGCGAACGGGCGAAGCTGGAGAGCAAACTGGGCGAGCTTGAAGAGCAATTGAACGCAACTTATGCAGGCGAGCTGAGCCATCTGCGCGCGATCGAAGGTCTTTCCACGCCGGTTTTGCCTAACGAGTTATCGAATCTGATCGAGCGTTACGATTCAATTTCCTATCTCACGCGTTTACGGGAGCAGGCGAAAGAAAAGCGATTTCGACTGAGCGTCCCCTAAAAAAGAGCGCACGTCGGAGGTAAAGTCTGGGGAGCACGGGCTGCCAGCCCGTGGGTCGGCAGAGTCTCCGCCGACGGGCTTCCCTCAGGCGCGGAAGGTTTCTCGACCAGCTTCGAAGGTCGCGAAAAGTTCGCGATGGCAGGCTGCCATCGCCCACGGGCTGACAGCCCGTGCTCCCCAGAGGGGAAGCTCGCTGCCTAACCAAAAGTCAATTTGGGAGTTGCGCTCCCTAACATTCCCAATAATATGTTCACATGCTCACGCCCGGGCAGAAGAACGTCCTGCAATTCATTCAGGCGGAACAACGGACCAAAGGCCTCACGCCGAGCACGCGCGAGATCCAGGAACATCTCGGGTTTGCGAGCCAGACCTCGGTCATGCAGTACCTCGTCGCGCTGGAGCGGAAAGGCTTCCTGCAACGTCACGCCCGTAAGGCGCGAGCTTTGGTCACCGCCGCCCCGCAGAGCCGGGTCGTCGACATTCCGATTTACGGTGAAATTCCCGCCG
>JALYQE010000258.1 GCA_030855965.1 Verrucomicrobiota bacterium
GCCGCGCGCGACCAGGATCGGCAACGGCTCACCCAATCGGAATGGAACCTGGCGCAGATGAAGCAGGACGCGCCACAGGCCGGTCTGGTTTACGACACGCTTTTCCGCCAGGGCGAATGGGTCGCGCCCGGCAAGCCGATCGTCGCGCTTCTCCCGCCGGCCAACATTAAGGTGCGGGCCTTCGTTCCCGAAACCCGTATCGGCGCGCTCCAGGTCGGAGAAAAAGCGCGCGTCGCGGTCGACGGCGTGGCCGAAACTTTCGCCGGCACGATCAGCTACATCTCGCCCCGCGCGGAGTACACGCCGCCGGTCATCTACAGCCGCGAGAGCCGGAGCAAGCTCGTCTTCATGGTCGAGATTCATTTCGCGCCGGCGGTCGCGGCCAAATTGCATCCCGGGCAGCCGGTCGATGTTCGTTTTCTGGGCGAATGAAGAACGGCGAACAGGTGATCGACGTGCGCGGGATGACGAAACGCTTCGGCGCGCGCACAGTCGTGGATCACGTCGATCTGCGGGTGCGGACGGGCGAGATCTACGGGTTCCTCGGGCCTAACGGCAGCGGCAAAACGACTTTCCTCCGCATGCTCTGCGGTCTGTTGCGCGCGGACGATGGCAGCGGCCAGGTCCTTGGCCACGACGTCATCGCCGAGAGCGAAGCGATCAAGCGCGAAGTCGGTTACATGACCCAGCGATTCAGTTTCTGGGAAGACTTGAGCATCCAGGAGAATCTCGAGTTCGTGACCCGGATGTACGATATGAAGAACCGGCGCGCCGCCGTTAGGCAGAGCATCGCGCAGCTCGGGCTCGAGGGCCGCCAGCATCAGCTCGCCGGTCAGCTTTCCGGCGGCTGGAAACAGCGGCTCGCGCTTGCCGCCTGTCTCATTCATCGCCCGAAATTGCTCCTCCTCGACGAGCCGACCGCGGGCGTCGATCCCAAGGCGCGGCGCGATTTTTGGGAACAGATTCACCTTCTCGCGGCCGACGGGCTGACCTTTCTCATCACCACGCACTACATGGATGAAGCCGAGCGCTGCCATCGGCTGGCTTATATTTCCTACGGCAAATTGCTCGCCGACGGCACGGTCGACGAAGTCATCGCCCAGGTCGGCCTAACGACATGGTCGGTCACCGGTCCCGGCCTGCTCCAGCTCGCCGCACAACTCCGCGAACTGCCCGGGGTGCAGCAGGCGGTCGCGTTCGGCACCGCGCTCCACGTCAGCAGCGACGACCCCGCCAGCCTGGAGCGGGCGATCGCTCCTTTTCGCAAAGCGCCTTACGACTGGCGGCAGATTCCCTCCGGGCTGGAGGACGCTTTCATCAGCCTGATGCAGGAATCGACCGGCAACTTCGCGCCCAGATGAGAGGCCATTTCTCTTTCCAACGCCTGCGCGGCATCATCGTAAAGGAGTTCACCCAGATGCGGCGCGACCGGCTCACCTTCGCCATGATACTCGGCATTCCGCTCATCCAGTTGACGCTTTTTGGCTACGCCATCAACGCCGACCCGCGCCATCTCCCGGCCGCGCTTCTCCTCGCCGACCGCGGGCCGCAGGGGCGGACCGTCCTGGCGGCGATGCAGAACAGCACCTATTTCGATTTCGTTAGGCAAGTGCAGACCGAGGCGGAAGGGCGCGACCTGCTGGCCCGCGGCCAGGTCCAGTTCGTCATCAGCATCCCGGAAAATTTCAGCCGCGACCTGCTCCGCGGCGACCGCCCGGCCATCCTGGTCGAGGCGGATGCGACCGACCCGGCCGCGACCGGGAACGCTCTCGGGTCGTTAGGCAGTCTGATCAACAACGCCCTGCAAGACGATCTGAAGGGCCCGCTCGCCTCGCTCCGGGCGGGCGAGGGTCCGATCGATCTGCGCATCCACGCGCTCTACAACCCGGAAGTGGTCACGCAATACAACATCGTGCCCGGTCTAATGGGCGTCATCCTGACCATGACGATGATCCTCATCACCGGCCTCGCCATCACCCGCGAGCGCGA
Organism: Verrucomicrobiota bacterium; assembly: GCA_030855965.1. GTDB lineage: Bacteria > Verrucomicrobiota > Verrucomicrobiia > Chthoniobacterales > UBA10450 > Palsa-1392. Next base: position 1,990 of record JALYQE010000258.1, read on the forward strand.
GCGCGGGACGATGGAAAATCTTCTCTCCATGCCGACCCGCCCGAGCGAGGTGCTGATCGGCAAAATCGTTCCCTACATCATGGTCGGCTACATCCAGGTCGGCGTGATTCTGCTTGCGGCGCATTTTCTTTTTCACGTCCCGATGCAGGGGAGCATCCTGCTTTTGCTCGTCGTCGCACTCGTCTTCATCGCGGCCAATCTCGCCCTCGGCATTACCTTTTCGACGATCGCAAAGAACCAGCTCCAGGCGATGCAGATGACCTTCTTCGTCTTCCTCCCCTCGATCCTGCTTTCCGGGTTCATGTTCCCATTTCGCGGCATGCCGGGATGGGCCCAGGTGATCGGAGAAGTTTTCCCGCTCACTCATTTCCT
>JALYQE010000261.1 GCA_030855965.1 Verrucomicrobiota bacterium
CCGAGTTCTTCAAAGCGCTTCCGCAGTTCCTCCATTTGGCGGCCCTGCTCGTCCATGATTTCCTGCGCCGTCCAGCGATCCTCGAGGAGGGAATCGAGCCAGACCTGGCGAGCCGAGAGCGCCGCCAGATCTCGCTGGCTGTGTTCGCTCTGCGCCTGCGCGGCGATGCGGGCGGCGGCGAGGGCGTAGAGTTGCTGTGCTTCCGGCGGCATCGATTGCTCCTTTGAAGCAACAACGCCAAGGCCGATGCCGGCGGAGAACTCCGCGCCCGGTCGCTCGCCGCGCCATTGACGCCAGGCGGCTCCCGGAGCGTCGGGCCGATTCAACTCAATCCCGTGAACAAGGATCGTTGCGTCTGACGAAACGGCTCCGCTCCAGTGCTCGAGTTCCCTTGTGATTTCCGATCCGCTTTCGCATTGATCGATCAGGAGCAGGTCGATCTTTGTCTCGGTGAATCTTTGCGCCGCCGCTTCGGAGTCGTTCGCTGAGAATTGTGCGAACTCGCCATACGTCTCGGCCGCGTAGCGTTTCCCTTCCTCCCAGGCCGGATCGGCCTTTCGTTCTTCTTCCGCAGCCCCGCGCCAGATCGCGATGCATTCTGCTTCCACGCCGGTTTCGCGGACGGCCTGGCAGAGGGTAAAGAAAGCCTCGCCATTTCCAAACCCCACGACCACGATTCGCCGCGGCCGCCGCGTCGAGACTAGATCGTAGAGAAGCGCGAGGTGGTGCCGGATCGCTCCGCCCCGATAAAATCGGGGTTGAAAAGCGAGCAGGCTGGGCAGATCCACGGGTGCGTTCACACCTTAGTTCACATGCCGCAATTGCACACAGTCGACCAAGTTCTGGCCCGCCCGGACGTCGCTGATGACGACCAGGTTGTCATCCGGGCCGATCCAGTCCGCCGCCCGCAAATGTTTCTCGGCCGCGTCGATGGTTGCGTCTGGATCCTCCGTAAAGTCGAGCAGGACCGGGAAGACGCCCCAGCAAATGGAGAGCTGGCGGTAGACAACCTCGTTAGGCGTAAAGGCGAAGATCGGGGCGCGGCCGGGGCGTAAATTCGAGACGTAACGCGCCATCGTGCCGTGCCGGGTGAAGACCACGATCTTGGGGCGGTGGAGCGAATCGGCCAGCGCGACCGCGGCCGCGACCGTCTTCTGGCGGTTATCTTCAAGGAGCGCATCCTTCCCATAACCCGCCCCGCCGCTGCGCTCGATCCGGAGCGCGACGCGGTCGAGCACTTCGACGCACTCGACCGGATAGCGGCCGCTCGTCGTTTCGCCCGTCAGCATGATGGCATCGGCCTGCTCGAAGACGGCGTTGGCCACATCGGTCACTTCCGCCCGGGTCGGGAGAGGATTCTCGATCATCGACTCCAGCATCTGGGTCGCGACGATGACCGGTTTGCCGATGCGCAGACAACGTTTTACGATCCGGCGCTGAATGATCGGCAGATCCTCCATCGGGCACTCGATCCCGAGATCGCCGCGTGCGATAAGGGTGACGTCGGCCGCGCGGATCATCTTGTCGAGGTCCCTGACCGCGCTGGCGCTTTCGATTTTGGCCACGACCAGGGCGCTGCTCCCGCCTTTGCGTAAAACCCGCCGGAGCTGATCAAGATCCTCTTTCTTCCGGGCAAAACTCAGCGCGACAAAATCCGCCTTGAGTTCGATCCCGAGCGCGACATCGGCCAAATCCTTCTCCGTCAGGGCGGGGAGATTGACGTGCACGCCGGGGAGATTGATGTGCCGGCGCGAGCCGAGGGCGCCGGCAGTGAGGACGGTGGTGCGAATGCGACCGTCCTTTTTCTCCTCCACTCGCACCTGCATGAGGCCGTTGTCGAGGAGGACGACGTCGCCGACCGAGATGTCGTCGATCAGGCCATCGTAATTGACCGTGATCGAGTTTTTTTCGCTCGCGCTCGCTTTACCGACCGTGATCTCGAGCGTATCGCCGACCGCGAGCTGAAGATCCTGTTTCAGGACACCGGTGCGAATCGCCGGGCCCTGGGTGTCGAGGAGGATGCCGACGCTGCGGTCGCACTTTTGCGCGATCGAACGGACCCGGGGAACGATCTCGCGCACCCACTCGTGTTTGGCGTGGCTCATGTTGAGCCGGAAAGTGTCGGTCCCGGCCAGGATCAACTTTTCGATAATCTCAGAACTTTCGGAGACCGGTCCGAGGGTGCAGATGATTCGGGTTTTGCGCATCGCGCTCAGGATTCAATCCCACCTCGCAATTGCAAGGCGTTTTCTGCGGGCAACGGCCTAACGATCGGGCGGCTCAAAGCGGAAGCCGGGCAGGTCGCGGGCGAGGTTTGGATTGTAGAACGGGTCGCGCTGGAGCTGCTCGCCCCAGCGTTTCTCCATCCAGGCCGCTTCGCTCGAGGTCTGGGCTTCCTCGCGCAGACCGCTGCCGCGACAGGTAAGATTGGCGTAGGGTGTCCAGATCACCTGGAGCCCGTGCTCGCGGAGGCGAAGGCAGAAATCCACGTCGTAGAAGTGCAGCGGCAGGTTCGTGGCGTCGAACCCGTTCTGGTCGAGAAAGACGTCCTTGCGCACCGCCAGGCAGGCGGCGGAGACCGCGGAGAAGTTTTGCGTGAGCCAGGCGCGGTTGAAATAGCCGGGGTGCCCGTGCGGGATGCCGTGGAAGGCAGGCGTCGCGATTCCGCCCAGGCCGAGAATGAGGGCGCCGTCTTCCAGGGTGCCAGCCGGCGACCAAAGCCGCGCGCCGACCGCGCCCACCTCGGGCCTGACAACCAGGCTCAGCATTTCCCGCAGCCAGCCGGGATCATTCGCGTTGCTCACGTGGCTCAGGAAAATCAGGATATCGCCACCGGCGTCGCGGGCGGCGCGGTTTGCCGCGGCGGCACCCGGGGCAGTGTTTATCCAGTCCAAATCCGGGAGTGCCTCCCATTTGTGGCAGGCTGTGGCGAAGATCGTGACGGTAGGAGCCGGAGTCGGCAGCTCGTAGATGACTCGGTGCGATTCTTCGTTTTCCGGGCAGGCCTCGGCTCGCGCGGGAATTCCGCGCGCTTGGAGATGGCTGTTCAAGGCCCGGCGTGCCGCGTGGCGCGCATGGGGTTTTGCATCGGGCTGGTCGGCCAGGCTGCCGGTGACCATTCGCCAGTGGTAGAGGATGCGCGGGATGTGTCGGATCTGGTCCGCGCGCAGATGCTCGCTGCAGCGCAGCGCGAGATCGTAATCCTGCGAGCCTTCGAATCCTTCGCGGAATCCACCGATTTCGCGCAGCAAGTTGGTGCGATAAACGCCGAGATGATTGAGATAATTTTGGCCGAGGAAAAGTTCCTGGTTCCAATCCGGTTTGAAGAACGGATTGATGTGCGCGCCGGTGGGATCGAGGAAGTCCTCGTCGGAATAGATGAGTCCCGCATCGGGCTGGTGCGCGATCTCGCGCGCGACCTCGGCGAGGGCGTTCTCGGCCAGCAGATCATCCTGGTCAAGCAGGGCGCACCACTGGCCGCGCGCGAGCGCGAGGGCGGAATTCGAGCAGGCTGCAATTCCGCCGTTCGCTTCCCGGAAGACAATCCTGAAACGCGCATCCCGCCGCTCCATTTCCTCCAGGAAAGGCCGGGTCTGGGGATCGGTCGAACCATCGTCGGCCACGCACAATTCCCAGTCCTCGTGACTCTGCCCGCGCACCGATGCAATCGCTTCCTCGAGAAACTTGAGGTCGGGATTGTAAACCGGAATCAGGACCGAGATAAGGGGCGTCATCGCTTCTCCCTCACCTGCTCGATCAGACGCGCGAACGATTTTCCCAGCCGCTCGATTGAGAAATTTTTAGTAAAAGTGCGGCGCGCGTTTTCACCTAACGTTGCCACAAGTCCGGGCTCGCTCAGGCAACGGCTCAACGCCTGCGCGAGCGCGGCGGCATTCTCGGGCGGAACGATGAGCGCGTCCTCGCCGTCGGTGAGCCATTCCGAAATCCCGCCGACGTCGGTGCTGACGATGGCTCTGCCCAGACTCATCGCCTCGAGGATCGCGAGCGGCATCGTCTCATCGCGCGAAGCGCAGACCAGGACATCGGCCGCGTTGGTGGCGGCGAGCGCGGCGTCGTGCTCGAGCGCGCCGCTCAGCTCAACGTTAGGCAACTCTGCCGCCCGGGCTGCGAGAGACTCGTGAAACTCCTTTTCCAATGGCCGGCCGGCCATGCGGAAAGAGGCCCATTCCCGCGTGCCATCCGGGAGTTGCCCGATGGCATCGATGAAAACATCCTGCCCTTTGCGTAGTTCGTAACTTCCAAGAAGAAGAAACCGCAGCGCGCGGCTTTCCAATGGTTGCCTCGCCTGTTCCGGCGCGGGCGGAATCCCATACGGCACCACCTCGATCGCGCGATCGGTAAACGCCGCGTAAAGCTGGGCGGTCCGTCGCGTTGGCATCACGACGAGATCGGCCAGCTCGAGCGCCGGCTGCATCCCGGAATTGTGCGCGAGCAGTTGTTCCGCCACCCGGCTCTCGTGGATGTACCAAATCACGGGCACGCCCTCGGCCTGCGCCGACTCCACCGCCGCCCACATCACGAGCGTATTGGCGACAACGACGTCGAATTTCCCGCACAAATCCCGCAATTCTTCCAACCTGGGCGGTGCGGAAAGATCGACCACAGGGAAAATTTCCGCACCCAGCTCCGCGAGCAACTTGGAGATCGGGCCCGACTCCGGCGCGCCTAGTTTCGGCACCGCCGCGGCGACGGTAAATCCGCGAGCCCGCAATGCCTTGACGATGTGCCACAACTGAATCGGTGCGCCGCTCCACGTCGTCTCGTGGAAAAAAAACAGGACGCGGAGTCGGGGCAAAATCCCAAAGCACCGCAGGTATGAAAGGATTGATCGCACGCGGTTCGACTCATCTTTGCTGGCGGCCCGGGCTGCGCAAGCCCGATTCAGCGGGGGGCGGCGTGCAATTCGGGGCGGAGCGCGTAGACTAACGGTCCGGTTTTCCATGAGCGAACACCTCCTCTTTTGCAGCGACCTGGCCGGTCGCGATCCCACCGGCGAGCGCATCCACCGGCTCGAAGGCTGGTGCATCGCGACCTCACCCATCCGCGCGCTTTACCTTGCTCCGCCCGATCTCGGCTGGGAAGAGGTGCCGTATGGTTTCGAGCGCGCCGACGTCGGCGCGGCCTATCCGGATTACCCGCGCGGGGCGCAAAGCGGCTTTCGCCTAACGAGTGCTACGCAGGCTCTCCCGGGTGAGACGGAGCTCTGGGTGGATTTGGCCGGCGGCTGGCATCGGGTGCCGGTTCGGCTCGAGACGCGCGATGTGCAGCAAGTCGAGCTCAACGACAGCACCCGAAGCGCGGTCGGGCCGGAGGCGGACGGACCCGAGCTGCGCTTCGAGCGTTCGTTAGGCAAACGTGCCGGTCTCACCCTGCGCCTCGACATCATCAACAAGTGCAACCTGCGCTGCGTGATGTGCCACTTCAGCGACGACGCCATTTTCAAGCGCCCGACGCAGCAACTGTCGACCGACGAATTTCGCCGCTTGTTCGACCAGATCGGGCCGTCGGTGCGCCAGGTCATGTTGTCCTGTGGCGACGAACCGCTGATCTCAAAGCATCTGCCCGCGATCCTCGATTATCTCGCGGCCGAACATCCGCAGGTGGAGATCGAGTTCTGCACCAACGCCATGCTCCTGCGCGCGCCGATCCGGAACAAAATCATCGAGACCGACGTAGCGCGGCTTCTTTTCTCGATCGACGCGGTGAGCAAGGACCTGCTCGAATCGATCCGGGTCGGTTGTCGTTACGAACAGCTCGTCGGCAACATCATGGCGTTGCGCGATCTGCGGGTGCGCTGCGGGGTGCAGCGTCCGGCATTTGTCTTCAATTTTGTGATGATGAGCAAAAACATTCACGAAGCGCCCGCCTTTCTCCGGATGGCGCAGGCGCTCGGCGCGGAGTCGATCGATTTCCGCCACGTCGTCCCGATCGGGACTTATTTCGAGCCTAACG
>JALYQE010000052.1 GCA_030855965.1 Verrucomicrobiota bacterium
AGCGATGCCGCGCAATCGCCCGCTCCTTGCGCGCGACCACCGCAGAAATGTCGAGCCGCCAGGCGTGGCCATCATTGGTTTGCGGCGCGGCCTTACTCTCGGCCTGCGTCCAGGCCCAGATCGGATATTCCAGCCAGCGGAGCGGAGTCGACATTCCCGCGGTCGCTTCACGGAGCAAACGCCAGGTCGCTTCGTGATCGCCGTGCGGATCGCGCCGCCACGGAACCAGCAGCGTGTCGGGTCTCAGTGCGACGAGCATTTCGCGGAGCTCCGTGGCGGTTTCTTCGAAAGCGACTGTGCCGGCGGCGGGCAATCCGCAATCGGGATAGCGCAGGAAACGCGCGGTCGACGCAGGCAATCCGAGTACCTCCAAAGCGCCGAGCGTTTCCTGTTCGCGTAGAGCGGCCAGCCGCGCGGCGGGATAAGAAGGCGAATTGGGATGCGAGCGGGAGCCATCCGTCATGACAAGGACATGAGCGGCATTGCCAAAAGCTGCGAGCAGGGCAAGAAGCCCGCCACAGCCTAACGACTCGTCATCCGGGTGTGGCGCGATCACGATGGTGGAGCCAAGCGTGGCTGCTGTCTCGGGCGGGAGCAGCGCGTGGTGGTCCGGTTCCACCAGAAGCGAGCTTGGTGGAGCAGCAGTTTGCACGAGGGGCGGTGTCATCAAGGAGCGGCGCTCTCCAGGCCGCCGCATCTCCGGGCATCCGGCTTACGGAAACGCTGGTCAACGAAATCGGCGAAAGCGGCGACCTGGAGAGCGCCCCTCCTTGATTTCCGAATCCCGCTCAGGCACCGGTGCCTCGCGGCGAGCGAGAGCGGTCGCAGCGCTTCGATCCGTGCGCGTAAAGCGAGAAGGGTTGCATGGATTTCGGCGGCCTGGCCGGACGGCGGCGGATCCGGCGTGACAATGAGCGCGGCCGGCGGAATTTCCTCGGGGTTATCGCGGCACCAAAACCCAAGCTGCAAGAGGCGAGCCTCGGCTGCGGCCGCGGATTCCACCAGGACGGGCGCCCCGTCCCACGCCCGAGCGTGCCACCAACCGATTGCGTCCGCCAATCCGCCCTCCGCCCGCCCGATCATTCGCCCCGAGGTAAAAACCCGAACGCGATCGCTATGCCGAAAGCGAGCGCCGGATTCGACCATCGCACGGTAAAGCGCGACGTCTTCGGAGGAGCGCTTGAGTGGCATTCCACCGGCCTTTGCATACGCCGCCGCGGTCACCGCGAGGCTGGCGCCAAAATGTTGGTGATGGCGCGGGAAAGGATCGTGCGCTTCCGGCGCGTAGAGCGAGCGCAACTCTTCGAGCGCGCGACGATATCCAATGTCGAGCAGGAAGAGTCTTCTCACGCCTTTGGGGAGCGTCGCTTGCTCCGCGGGCTCGAGTAGAATTCTGCCTCCGACGCCATCGACACCCACCGCGATTTCGGCCTCGTTCTGCGCGATCCAATCCGCGGCTGGGCGCGAATCTGCGTCGGTCGTGAGAATCAGCCCGGCGGGTCGATCGAGAAATTGAAAGCGAGCGAACGCCGTATCGAAAAGTGCTTGCCGGGCTCGACCGACGTGGGCTTCGTCCGGAGGGAATGAGACTTCTGCAAGGTGGAGCCGCAAGCGCGGGTAGCTCTGCTGGAGTTCTCGCGCGACCTCCGCGGTGCGGTCGGTGCAGTTGTTTAAAAGCAGCACGACCTCGTACGAAGCCGCGTCAAGTGACCTGCCCCGCAGATCGCGTTGCCGAGCGAGCGCACTAATTAACGGCGCAAGGGTCGCTTCCTCGTTTCGCGCCGGCACCACCACGCACGACCGCATCAGCGAATGCGGTGCCGGCAATCCTAAACAATGACGAAATCCGAAGGACGAAGCCCGAAGTCCCAATGAACGTGCGTCGCGCGGCATCTTTTCGTCATTCGAGCTTGAAACTTGATTCGTCATTTTAACCCAGCTCCCACGCAGCAGAATCGCGCGCGATGCGTCGGCCGAGTGCAGCCAAATCGTGTTCCGCGTGGCTCTGCCGGAGGAAGACCGGAAGATCGGCGCAGCGCTGCGCGTGAATAGCGTCGCCGCAGAGCGGGCCGGGACCGAGCGCGCGGCCCGTCCGGAGCAAGACTTCATTTGCAGCCGCTTCAGCACACGCCCGCACCCGGAGTGCGGCCGCGGCAGCGTCGTCCTTTGGGTGCGCATCAATCCATGCCGCTGTCTCCATAAGGAGCGCTTTGGCCGCTCGCAAAACGGAATCCACCGCGCCCAGATGCGCGGCTGCATGGTGATCGTTTCCCACCCGCGCCGAAGCGGCGAGCGTGCGCGCGACCGCGACCGCGCCTCCATACCAGACCGCCGCAATTCCCGCTCCTCCCTGCCAGAAACCCGGCCGCGCGACATAGTCACCCGCCCCACCGACCGCTGCCGCGCCTGCTCCGTTGAAAATTACCGACACGCTTTCGGAAGCCGACATCCCGACCGCTTTCCATCCGCCGGTCTCCACCGTCACGCCCGGCTGACGCAAGGCGACCTGCCCCAGAATCGGTTCCCCGCCTTCCGTCCAGGCGGAGACCACGGCGTAATCCATCACCGCGGCCCCTGAACACCACGGCTTTCGCCCCGACAAAGTGCCATCGTGTTCGCCGACCCGAAAAATTACCCGCGCGTCCGGCGGCTCCGCCGCCCAGCCCGCCCAGAGCCCATCCGATGTCTTCCCTTTTAGTTCGGCCAGAATGGCCAGAGCATCGGCGTGTCCTTCATAAATTTTCGCGAGCGAAAGATCGATCGCAGCCACCGCAGCAAGAGCGCGCCATCTTTCCCAGGTCGCCCCTCCTCCAGGCAAGGGAAGCTCGGCCAATCCTTCAGCGCTCAAGCGCCGCATCGCCATCCCCAGATCTTCAGCGCTTTGGAACGGCCGCGGGAAATCCTGCAATGCCGCGGCGAAGACTTCTTCAGTTAAGGAAGCAGCGGCCGTCATGGTTGGCCACTCTTGTGCACTTGGAAATTGAAGATGTCCGGCCGGCTGTAATGGCCAGAAACGTCGAGTGTCATGCGCTCTTCGTCCACCGCGGTGAGATCAATCTCCGCCGTGACAATTGTCTCCTCATCGAAACAAGGCTCGACCACGTATTGTCCACTCGGGCCGATGATGGCGCTGCCGCCACGGAGGAGAAAGCTTTCGGGTTTATCGGCGAGAGCGGGTGGCAGGCCGAGTTCGGCCGGCAAATCTTTCACCCGCATCACCAGGCCTGCCGCGAGCACGAAGCACCGCCCTTCGAAAGCGTAATGCCGGCTCGCGATCTGGTGCATCTCGTGCACGGTCGGCC
>JALYQE010000269.1 GCA_030855965.1 Verrucomicrobiota bacterium
CTTTCCGATTAACAGTTTTTCTCAAATCTGGGACGTCATCGACGTGTCGGCATGGTTCTAGCTTTTTACGCTCTCGTGCTGGAACACACATTATCCGAAGAGGAGCGCAGCCAGATCCTCCAAACGATTGAGATGTTTGAGGTTATCACTCAAACACAGCAGGACGATTATCAATCGCTCGAGATCCTGAAGGTTGCTTATCAGAAACTCGGCAAAACCGAGGAGGCGCTTCGGATTTCGCGCCGCCTCGCGGAGGCTTATCACGGGGTCGGCTCGTTCTCTCTCGCGATGCAGGAATGCGAGGCGATCCTCGCGATTGAACCCGACGCGCCCGAGATCGTGGCCATGCTGGGCGAGATCGAAAGCAAGCTGCAACAGGCCGGGCAGACCACGGAAGCCGGCGCGCATAACGGCCTCGTGATCGATTACTCCGCCGCCGCGCCCGCGGTCGAGACGGGGTTGCTCGAGGTGGGCGGGCGCAACGCAGGGAAAAAGCGCAAGCGCGCGGCGCTCGAGGATGTCGAGCAGGGGAACGATCAGCTCGCAAAATTTTTGGTTCTCCAGCAGATGTTTCCGGAGGACGAGGTGAATGCCGCGCTCGAGGCGGTGAAGGAGGCGAACAAGGCGATGACGGGCCAGATGCTGGCCAGCTCGCTCCTGGAGCGCCTTAGCAATGGCAATAACCAGAAGATGGAGGCCGTGCTCTCGGCCTTGATCGACCGGACGAAGTTCGCCTACGTCCCGCTGGAATATTACGATATCGATCGGCAGGTCGTGCGGATGTTACCCGACGACCTGACGATCAACCGGCTCTTTGTGCCGTTCGACCTGGTCAGCCGCACCATTATGGTGGCGGTCTGCAATCCCTTCGACGCGGAAGCGCGCGAGGCGGTGCAGCAGTCGCTCGATTACACCGTCACCTGGTATCTGGCGAAGCCGGCCGTGATCATCAAGACGCTGCGGGAAATCTACAAGCTGGAGTCGAAATGAGGAGCAAGTCTTTCGGCGAACGGATTGCGGATGTCCTGATCGAGGACGGTCTCCTCCTGCCTAATCAGCTCGACGAGGCGCTCAATATCCAGAAGCAGCAGGGCGGCCGGCTGCTCAAGATTTTGACCGACAAACAATTTGTGAGCGACCAGGACATGGCCTTCTCGATGGGCCGCTGCCTGAATACGCCGCCGGTCAATCTCTCGAAAGTGCGGGTGCCGGAGGAGATCCTCGATCTCGTCCCGCGCGACATGGCCAAGACGCACAAGCTGGTGCCGGTGGCGCGCCTCGATAACAAGCTTTTCGTGGCCATGGCCGACCCGACCAACGTGCTCGCGGTCGACGACCTGAAGCGGCGCGTGCAGATGGAAATCGTGCCGATGATCACGACCGAGCGCGCGGTGAGCGAAGCGCTCAGCGGCGTGCACGGGGCGAGCACGAACATGAGCGAGGTGCTCAAGCAGGTCGCGGAAGAAGCGGCCAACGACGTCGAGGTGCAGGCGAACAAGCGCGAGGACATCGATCTCGATCGCCTCGCGAACGACAGCGAAGACGCGCCCGTGATCAAGATCGTGAACCTGATCCTGGCCCAGGCGATCAAGGAAAAAGCTTCCGACATTCACATCGAGCCGTTCCAGAAGACGCTGCGACTGCGCTACCGTATCGACGGCGAACTGATCGCCGCCGAGTCGCCGCCCAAGGCTCTCCAGCTCGCGATCACGTCGCGTATCAAAATTCTCGCCGGCCTTAACATCGCGGAGCGCCGCGTGCCGCAGGACGGCCGTTTCCGCATCAAGGTGATGGGGAAAGAAGTCGACCTGCGTATCTCGATCCTGCCCACCTCGCACGGCGAGAAGGTCGTGATCCGTATCCTCGACAAGTCGGCCCTCGCCGGCAGCATCGACACGATGGGGATGGACGAGGAAACGGTGCGCCGTTTCCGCAAGGCGATCGACGCCCCGCACGGCATGATCCTCGTCACCGGCCCGACCGGGTCCGGTAAAACGACAACGCTTTATTCCGTTCTCCAGGAACTCAACAGCCCGAACTACAACATCGTGACGGTCGAAGACCCGATCGAATACGAGCTCATGGGTGTGAACCAGGTCGCGGCCCGGCCCGATATCGGGCTCGATTTCGCCTCCGCGCTGCGCTCGATTCTGCGGCAGGATCCGGACATCGTGATGGTCGGCGAAATTCGTGACAACGAAACGGCCGACATCGCGGTCAAGGCCGCCCTGACCGGTCACCAGGTCTTGAGCACGCTGCACACGAACGACGCCGCGGGCGCGATCGCGCGTCTCGACGACATGGGAATCGAGCCGTTCCTGATCTCGAGCTCGGTCATCATGGCCTGCGCGCAACGGCTCATCCGGCGGGTTTGCAGCAATTGCCGTGAAGAATTTGTCCCCGAGCCGGAGATGTTTGAACGCCTCTCGCTGGAGCCGGTGGAAGGCGCCGTCTTCTATCAAGGCGTCGGCTGCGATCGCTGCAAGGGCCGCGGTTATTCAGGACGGGCCGCGATCATCGAAGCGCTTCCGGTGAGCGAAGCGATCCGGCGCCTGATCATCAAGCGCGCCTCAGCCGCGGTGATCAAGAACCAGGCGATCACCGAAGGCATGAAAACTTTGCGCATGGTCGGAATCGACAAGGCGATGGAAGGCATTACCACGCTGGAGGAAGTCTGGCGCGTGACTGCTGAGGATCACTAGAATGAACTTACCATTTCTCCGATACTTTAAGTTCAAGAAGGACAAAGGCTCCGAAGGTGACGGCGGCGTCGCTGTCGCTCCCGCCCCGCAGCCGGCCGCCCCGATCGTCAAGCCGGCGTCGGAACGTTTCGGCAAAACGGTCATGCCGAACGTCTCGCGCATCGTCGGCGGAGCGCCGGTCAGCAGTTTCCCGATGTCGATGCCGGTCGGCCATGCGCCGGTCACGGGCGGGCCGCGCAAGATTTCGTTAGGCGGAAATGGCTCGATCGCGGTCGCGCCGAAAGCGGGACCGGAGAGCCCGGCGGGCGAACGCACGATCGCGCTGCAACTGGCCGACCTGGTCGAGCAGATGCCCGCGGGCGTCCTGCAATCGACTCCGGTCGATCCGGAACAACGCGTCATTTTCAAGGCCTCCGAGCTCGAGCGCGGGATGTCGAGCGGGCGCCCGACGGTGTCGCTCCGTTCTATTTTCCAACAGGCGCCGGATTTTTTCGTGAGCGATGTGGAGGCGAACGACCCGCGCGAAGTGGTGCTGCCCTTCGGCAAAGTGCTCGAGCAATTTACCGCCTTCCAGGTGCGCCCCGACCAGGTGGCCGACGAATCGGTCCCGCAGGTCGAGACGCCATTCCTGAAAATGACGCTCGAGGACGGCCAGCGCTTTGGCAAAACCTCGGCCCCGATCCCGGCGCCCACGCCGGTCGCCTCGGCCGAGATGGCCGCAGAACTCCCGCCGGTCGAAGACGCCGCGCCCGCGCCCGTGGCGGTGGCGCCCGCCGCGCCGGATGCGGCCAAGACAATTCGCCCGATCCGGCTTTCTCTGCCGAACGACGTCAAACCAAGTGCGCCGGCCGCTTCTGCTGCCGCGCCGGCTCCGGCCGCGCCCGGGAAAATTTCACCGAACGGAATGGGCGTGCCCGCCACTGAGAGAGTTCCAGCCTCAAGTGGGCCGCCTGTTCCCATCCCTTTGCCGTCTCCCTTCGCGCCCGCGCCGATGCGGGTTCCCTTCAAGGTTAGCCCGCCCTCGAACGACTTGCGTCCGCCGGTGGCGGCACCGTTGCCGAAGCCGGCCGCGGTCGCTTTCTCGCCCCATGGACCGCGCGTGCGCCTGCCGCTGCGCAATGTCCTGCGCGGGATTTCGCCCTTCCAGTTGTCCGGCCCGGTCGAACAGGTGCCGGAGACGGCCACGATCGAAATTCCCTACGCCATCATCGAGCCGCAATTGTCGTTAGGCCGAATCGCGGTCTCGCCGACGCAATTCCAGGCCGCCCTGCCGGAGGAATTCCGCGCCCTCTTCAAGCCCGAGGAAAGCGAGCAGCCGGTCATCCTTCCGCTCCAGGAAGTGCTGCAGAATTTGCCTAACGAGAGCCTGCAGCTCCGGGGCGACCAGGAGGAAATCGTCCTCACGGAAACTTTCGAGACGCCGTTCAGCACGAAAGCCGCGGAAGACGCGGCCCGGATGAA
>JALYQE010000277.1 GCA_030855965.1 Verrucomicrobiota bacterium
CGCCAGTTGATCTCCATCACCTCGGCAAACTCCTGGTCGACCCGGAGCCAGTCCCCGACCTTGTAGGGCTTGCTGATCTGGAGCGACATCCCCGCGATGACGCCGCCGAGGAGGTTCTGAGTCGCGAAAGCGAGAATGATCGCGGCTGCTCCCGAAGTGGCGAGGAGCCCGCGCAATTCCCGCTCCGCGTTATAACCGAAGCTCAGGACGAGCAGCAGGGCGATGAGGAAAATGACGAGCGCGACCAGCTCGCGCAGAAACTTCGGGATCACGGTCTGGCGCCGTTGTTCGAAATAGAGATCCCAGAGATAACGATCGAGCAGAGCGATCACCACCGCGGTGCTGAGCAGCACGACCGCGGCCCCGACATGGTTGCGCCAGCGCAGATCGAGCCCGTAAACCTCGGCGGCGAGATAAAAGCCGAGGGCGAGGGCGAAGAGCTGGAAGAAGATGCCGAAGGGCACGCCGGCGCGGCGCTTCAGGAGGCGGCCGATGGCGAGCGTGACGAGAAAAGTCGCGATAAAAACCGCGACCGTCGCGACTGATCGTTGCGCATCAAGCAGGGCCAGCATTCGTTAGGTCGACGATAACAGACGAGAGCGGGCCCCGACAAGCCTCGGGAAGCAGGTGAAGTCGCGTGCGGCGAGGCGCGTTAGCGCAGCGGTGGCCAAAAGACGAGGCAAACCCAGCCCGCGAGGAAGCACAGCCCGCCCAGTGGCGTGATGGCGCCAAGCCATTTTACATTGGTTAGAGCAAGCAGGTAGAGGCTCCCGCTGAAAAGGACGATCCCGGCGAGGAAGAGGCCGCTCGCCGCCCGCGCCGCGCCCGGCAGCGTGGCGAGGAGAAGCAGAGCAAGCGCGTGCACGAAATGATAAAGAACCGCCTTGTTCCAGACGTCGGTCATCCCGTTCGTCTGCAACGTCTCTTTCAGGGCATGCGCTCCGAAGGCGCCCAGGGCCACGCCCAGGAAGCAAAGGCCCGCCGCGATCCGAAAAAGGAGCGAAGACATGGCCGAAGCTGCGTGCGTTAGCCGCCAAGGGCAAACGTCGAAAGGCTTGACCCACCCTCGCCGGCCCGAAAACATCATCCCGCGCCGAGGACGTGGGGCGCCTCCAAATCAAGGATCGTTTCGACGGTCAGGCGCGCGAAACCCGAAAAATGGAAAACGCACAGGAAACGCCAATGAAAAACATCGTTCTCGCCCTGCTTATCTGCATCATCCAAGCGACGCCCGCGTTCGCCGACACCTTCGTCGTGAACAATCCCGTCGATCCCGGGAATGGCATCTGCGACGCGGTCGGCTGCACCCTGCGGGAAGCGATCGATGCCGCCAACGCCAATCCCGGCGCCGACATCATCAACTTCAGCATCTTCGGGGCCGGAGTGAAGACGATCACGCCCACCAGTGCCCTGCCCACCATCACCGAGGCGGTCACGATCGATGGTTATACCCAGCCGGGCGCAGCGGAAAATACCCTCGCGACCGGGAATGATGCGGTCCTTTTGGTCGAGCTCAATGGGACCCTGGCGGGGTTTGGAAGCTCTGGGCTGGGGATTGACTCTTCCGATAGCCGGATTCGAGGGCTCGTGATCAACCGATTTTTAACAGCGGGAATAACCCTTTCTGGAGCGGGCGCGGACGACAACATAATTGAAGGCAATTTCATCGGCACCAACGCGGGAGGAACAACCGATCTGGGCAACGCAGAGTCCGGGATAGCTGTCAATGGGGCATCGAACAACCTCATTGGCGGCAGTCAGCCCTCGGCGCGTAACCTCATTGCCGGCAATGGGACTGCCGGTGTGTTGATCTTTTCAACGGTCGTTGGCGTCACCGCCAGCGCGAATATCGTCGAGGGAAATTACATCGGGACCGATGCCACCGGCACGGCCGCTCTGGGGAACGCCGAGGACGGCGTGCAATCTCAATCAACACCTCCGATAATTTCGTCGGTGGCGCCGCAGCGGGCGCCGGCAATCTCATTTCGGGGAACGTGCGAAATGGGGTTTACATCACCGATTTGGGCGGCGAGAGTTCTGGTGGAAGTAACAGGGTCCAAGGCAATCTGATCGGCACCGATGCCGCGGCGCTGCCGCGCTGGGGAACGTCGAAAATGGCGTCTTCATCGAAAACCGTTTGGACAACACGATCGGCGGCGCCACCGCCGGCGCGGGCAACGTGATCTCCGCTAATGGGCTGGATAACAGCCCTAGTACCTCCTCCAATGGAATCCTGATCATGGGAGAGTCCGCCACCGGCAATCTGGTGCAGGGTAATTTCATCGGGACCGACATCAGCGGCGGGATCGACCTGGGCAACGTGAACGACGGAGTGCACATCTTCGATGCACCCAATAACAACGTGGGCGGAACCCTCACTGGAGCGCGCAACATCATTTCCGGAAATCGGTTCGACGGAGTGCGCCTCACGGGCGACCTGGCGACCGGTAACCTGGTTCAGGGTAATTATATCGGGACGGACGCGGCGGGCGGCGCGGATCTGGGTAACGGGAGTGGTATCGGTGTGGACAGCGCGCCTGACAACACGATCGGCGGCAGCGTCGCCGGGGCGGGCAATGTCATATCCGGGAACGGATTTGGCGTGTTGGTGACCTCCGGAATCGGAAACCGGATCCAAGGCAACCGCATCGGCACCGACGCCAATGGAACTGCCCCCCTAGGCAACACGCTCGCGGGAGCCTTGCTTAATCTCATTTCGATGAACACGACGGTGGGCGGGCCGGCCGGAGCGGGCAACATTATCGCTTTCAATAGCGGGGGGGGTGGAAGTGGTTGAATCCAGCACTGGCAACAGCATTTTCGGCAACTCGATCTTCAACAACGAGGGACTGGGCATCGATCTGGTCGGCGGAATGGAGGACGCAAATGGTGTGAGCGCGAATGACTTTCCGGATAGCGACGCGGGTGCGAATAACCTGCAAAACTTTCCGGTTCTAAAGGCGATTACCGTTCTGGATGCCACTCGCACTGTCGAGGGCGAGCTGAATAGCAACCCGAATACCGATTACGTCCTCAACTTCTATAGCAACGCCGAGGCCGATCCCTCCGGCTACGGCGAAGGCGAGACCTGGCTCGGTTCCATCGATGTGCTGACGAATGCGCAAAGCACGGTCGATTTCACCTTCCCGCTCGACGCCGCTTCGCTCGGCCGCTTCATCACCGCGACCGCGACAGATCCCGACGGCAACACTTCGGAGTTTTCGCTCGCGAGCGAATCGTGCCGCCGCTCAGCCGCTTCCAGAACATCTCGACCCGGCTCCGGGTCCAGACCGGCGACAATGTGCTCATCGGCGGCTTCATCATTACCGGGACCGATCCGAAAGAAGTGGTCGTGCGCGCGATCGGGCCGTCGTTAGGCGCGTTCGGCATCACCGATCCGCTGCCCAACCCGATCCTCGAATTGCATTACCCCGACGGCACCACCGTGGTGACGAACAACGACTGGCGTGCAACCCAGGAGGCCGAGATCATCGCCACCGGCCTCGCCCCGACGAACAATCTCGAATCCGCCATCCTCGCCACGCTCGATCCGGGCAACTACACCGCCATCGTGCGCGGAGTAAACGGCGGCACCGGCGTTGGCGTGGTCGAGACCTACGACCTGAGCGAGGAGGTCGATTCGGCCTTGGCCAACATCAGCACGCGCGGCCTGGTCGAAACGGGCGACAACGTCATGATCGGCGGCATCATCGTCGGGCCGGAGACGGCGCCGAGCGGTTCCATCCTGCTGCGCGGGATCGGACCTTCGTTAGGCGCGTTTGGCATCGCCAACCCGCTGGCCAATCCCACGATGGAATTCCGCGACGTCAACGGCGTCCTGATCACTTCAAACGACAACTGGAAATCCACCCAGCAAGCGGCAATCGAGGCCACCGGACTTCAGCCAACAAACGACCTCGAAGCCGCAATTCTCGCCACCCTCGGCGCCGGCAATTACACGGCGATCCTGAGTGGAGTCGGCGGCACGACCGGGTCGGCCTAATCGAGGCCTACCATCTCGATTGATGTCCGCCTTCTCACAGCGGCCGTGAAGCTCGACCCGACCCCGGCTACGGTACAGGCGCCGTCGCAGCTCTTGAATATCTCCACGCGGTTAAACGTCGGCACTGGCAATGACGTTCTTATTGGCGGCTTTATCATCACCGGCTTGGATGCCAAAGAAATTGCCATGCGCGCCATCGGCCCATCACTCGCCAACTCTGGCGTCGCCGGCCCCCTGGCCGATCCAATTCTCGAATTGCATGACTCGACCGGCGCGACCGTCGCCACGAACGACAATTGGATGGATCTTCCGACCGATCCGAATGAGGCGGCTCTCTACGATATCCTGCCCGCCGGGGCCTACACCGCGATCTTGAGCGGCGCCGGCGGCACTTCGGGGGTTGGTCTGGTCGAGTCCTACAGCACCGATTAGTATCCCCATCTCAACAGCACGCCCGGCCAGAATACCC
>JALYQE010000324.1 GCA_030855965.1 Verrucomicrobiota bacterium
CCTGGCCGGCAAAGACCTCGAACCAGGAAATCTTCTTCTTCCCGCCGTAGGCCTTCTCCACCGCCGCGTCCATCACCCGCACACTCGCCGCCCAGATGTCGGGCCCGGTGCCATCGCCGCGGATGAAAGGGATCACCGGCTGATCCGGGACGCTCAGTTTGTCGGTTCGGGTAATCCTGTCGCCGGCGGGCGGAGTGAGGTCTTTGTAAGGCATGGCCGAATGTAGAGGCCGCTGTCTCAGCGGCAAATTTTTTGACCACGGATCACACGGATGGGCGGGGAAACCTTGGGAAGACGACGAGCGCCTGCTTTTCGGGGAGCACCCCGAATGCCTTCGGGGTTGGTTCGGCGAGTCTCGCCGAACAGGCTTCCTCTTTTATTGTGCGAAGAGAACGGGCTTTACCCGCTTTTGAAAGTTCGTGCTGGGCTGCACCCAGCACCGTCGGGGTGGCACCCCGTGCTCCCCGGACAATCGGCGGCCCGCTCGCGAACGCTTTCGGAGCCTCGCCGACCCAATAGCCAATAACCGCGCGCCAGGCGCGCGCTACCCCAGCCGGTAAACGATGCGGGCTTTATCCACATCGTAAGGCGACATCTGCAACCGCACCCGGTCGCCCGTCGTGAGGCGGATGAACCGCTTGCGCATTTTGCCCGAGATATGGGCGAGCACGATGTGCTCATTTGCCAGTTGCACCCGGAACATGGTGCCGGCCAGGACGGTCATGACCTTGCCTTCGATTTCGATCGCTTTTTTGGGATCTACAGCCATTGAGTTTTTGGTTTCTGAATGCAAAACCGGCGCCCGCAAAAACGGGCGCCGGCCTGCAAAATCAAAAGCGGTCGATTACCGGCGGTTGCCGCCGGAGAATTCACGGGGGCGTTCTTCACGCGCACGCGCTTCGTTCACGGTCAGGGCACGTCCGCCGATTTCCTTGCCGTTGAGGGCGGCGATGGCGGCGTTGGCGCCGGCTGCATCGGTGAAGGTGACAAAACCGAAGCCGCGGGAGCGGCCGGTTTCGCGATCGCTCAGGATGGCGACGTCGGTGACTTTACCGTGTTCGGAGAAGAGATCGTTAAGATCGTTTTCAGTGGTCTCAAAAGAGAGATTTCCTACGTATAGTTTCATTGTTTTTGTGATTTTGGAGCAAGGAGCTGCGAGCTACAGAGCCGTTCCCGGGAATCGGGTTTCAGAATCACCAATGAGGAACCTCACCTGACGATCTACCGCACTACGAACAGAACAGAACTTATCCAAGAGCGGCAACGTTAGTCTGCTTTGCGCAAGAAGCAAGTGCGGCCGGGCGGCCGCGGTTCTTGGTTCGTTGTTATTGGTTAATGGGGGCAGGGAAATTGCAGGGCGGGCGTGCCGCTCGCCTTTCTGGAGAGTCCGCCTGAGGCGGATCCTGTCGAGCCCGTTAATTCTTCAGGCCTTGCTCGTCGGCGACCTTGCGGATGAATTCGAGCGCCAGAGGCTCCAGTTTCTCCGCCACACGCGCCGCGTAGCCGAGCAGCAATTGTAACTTCGCCGGATCCAGCTCCAGCTCGTAGGCGTGCACGATCAGATGGCGAAAGCCCTTCAATTCGTGCAATGGCAGCTTGAGTTCGGCCGGGAGTAACGCCGGGCGCACTCCCGTGATCTCCAGACCGAGCCGCTTCAGCAGACCGGTGTGCCAGCCTTGCTCATCGTCGATGTTATTTTCGAAAGCCTTGGCCACCCGCAGCCCCATCTGCTCGATCCCATTGAACATGCGGCTGAGATGATGCGCGCAGGCTTCATAGCCCACCTCGTCTCCGCGGGCAAAGCGGTCCCGGCCTTTGATAAAGGCCTCGTTAGCGACGCGGCAATCATCCAGCATCTCGCGGCCCAAGGTGCGCAGCGCTATCTCGTCCACAGTTCTCCCTCCCGCAGAATTTTTTCTTTCCAGCGGCACTGCGAGAGCAGCACCACATCCACTCGCCGCCGCAAACGTTCCGCCAACTCGCTGCTCAGAGCCAGGCTGCTCACTCCAGCCGGTTCACGCTCCAGCGCCAGGTCGATGTCCGAGGCATCGTTAAAACGTCCGGGCTGGGTGATGGAACCGAAGAGCCACACCGGTTCACCGGGGATCATCGCGTGCAGCGCTTCGCCCAGTTCCGCGCGCGTCGCCTCGTAAAGACTTAGGCGACGTTCGCGGCGGGCGGCAGCACGTTTTTGCAACAGGGTCATCTCGACTGACAGGCTAGCGCAGGTTGCCGGCGGACGGAAGTCCGATGCGACTGCGTTCTCCGCTGGGATCTTGTAGGGCGGGCGCCCTCGCCTGCCCAGGATATTTTCCGGGGAGCACCCCGAATGCCTTCGGGGTTGGTTCGGCGAGTCTCGCCGAACAGCCTTCCACTTTTGGCGCGCGAGGGTGCCGCGCGCACCGGAGTCGCGTGAATTCTGAGAGGGAAGACAAAGTCCGCGACTCGCGAAAGCTTTCGGAGTCGCCAGGTCGCCGCGGCGACCGCTCCCCAGTCAGGTGGCGACAGTCCGACGTTTCACTTCCGTCCAGGTCGCGCCATTTGTAGGATTCTCGCGGTGCGCTGCCAGCCGACGGTCAAGTTCCTGACGCTGCGCTTCCGGCACGGGAACTTCGGCGATGGAATCCCAGATATCTTCAACCAGATCTAGCCTTCGCAGTTTTTTCGCGTGCCTTTGCTTCTGCTCGATGTCGTTCGCCTGCTTCCCGCAAATACGCCAGTTGTTGCTCACGATTCATCCCTGCCAGCTTGCGGCTGGTCGCTTCGCGCAACTGGCACGACATTTCGACTGCGTCAAACTTCTTAGCTTTCATGGCCATAGATCAACCCCAATGGGCTTACGATCCGAACCGGCTGATACCCTTGCATGAGATTGACGCTCGTGAAATTTTTTTCGCGCGCCACATTGACCAGGTGCTTAAAATTCCAGCTGACCAGGAAATCGATTCGCTGCACGGTGCAGACGGCCACATGCCTCGCATCGTCGGCGTATCGCGGAGTGACGATCGCCTGCGCGAGGTACGCCTGGGACAGATCGAACATTTCCTGATCGAACTCGGCCAACGCGTCGGCGCCGCTGAAGGTATCGCGAAAAAGACTTTTTACTTCTTCGGGCGCGTCTTCCATTTCAGCGCGAACGACACTGGAAGTGACGAATTGGAAAAGGCCGAGCTCACGTTGACGCCATAGCTCTCGCGTCGGCTCGGCAAACTCGTCATCGAAATAACCACCGAGGATCGAAGTGTCGAGGTAGAGAGTCGGGATTTTCATCTCGGTCAGCAATCAAGCGGGCTGTAGAAGATTAGCGCCTTGAAACCTGCCTCGGCAAGCCGCAAGAGGAATGAAGGCACCCAAAGGTTGGACAGTGGCGCCATTCCGTTTTCAATCGTCTGCGATCCTCATTGCCTTTTGAAACTTCGGTTCCTTATCCTCGTGGTGTCAGGATCACCATTTCCGGTGGAACCGGCGACGATGCGAAACACTATCAGGAGCGCGACTTAAAACGAGCCCCCGAACGAATCCGACCATGAGTAAACCATCGGATCGCTACGTAAAGGTCGTAGCCTGGAGTGAGGAAGACCAGTGCTATGTTGGGCGCTGTCCGGGTCTGATGTTAGGGGGCGTGCACGGCAGCGACGAGCAGGGGGTTTACGCAGAGCTCTGCGCCGCGGTCGATGAATGGATCAGCCTGCTCCAGTCAAAAGGTGAGCCATTACCGGAATCGACTTCGCTCCGCGAGATCGAGGCCATCGTTTAACTTAGTCTGCGTGGGGGGACGATCCGCCACAGGCGGATCCGCTCGAGAATCCTTCTGGGGAGCGCGTGCGACTCGCACGCACTGTTCGGCGACTCGCCGAACAGTCATTCGCAGATTACGGGATCAAACTCGCGGAAAAACGCCGCGCGCGGTGACGTCCGCAAATCCCGAGGTTGACGGTGAGGGGAGGAAGCGCGCTTGCCGACGCGAAAAATGCGATTCCTGAAAATGCGCCGATCTGGTCGCGCCTACTATGGCAGGCTTACGTCGAAAGTGAGGACTGACCCCGAGGGATCCCCGCTGTTAGGAGTCTGTCGCAGCCTTGCCGGCTGTTATGACGCGCGGAGGCGCGCTAGTTTCTGGAAGCGGCGCCGCTGCGTGAAGCCGACGAGTGCCAGCGACCACCCAAGTAGAGCCCACGTGCTCGGCTCGGGAACGGAAATCAAATCGAAATTTCCTCCGTCGATATCGTAGTGGACCGTAAAGGTGTAGCCGTTGGTCGTGTACAAGCTACCCTCATCAAAGCCGGTGAACGTGCCAGAAAGCGTAGTGGCATCGACGAGAACGTATGTGGTGTTGGCAGCGAAGATCAGGCCGGAAGGAATGCTTACGTCGAAAGTTGCTGTCGAATTAATCGTGAACGTTCCGGGCGCCGTAATCTTGTCCCAATTGGCGGCCGCAGTTCCCGCAGCGTCAGTGTGCAACGCGCCACTCAAGCTCAACGCCCCAGTAGTCAGATTGCCGACTGCCAACGCTGTTCCAGCCGGACCGCTCAGCCCGGCGTTAATCGTCGCGAGAGGGCCAACCGAGACGGTGCCCCCAACCGTGCCTGTGCCGCCAAGAACGGTTTGAGCGTTCGAGACCGTTACAGCTGAACCCGTGGGCGTGTTCCCGACAACCAGAAGTGTTCCAGCGTCGACTTGAGTCGCGCCAGAAAACGCATTACTGGTGCTGCCTAACGTTAACGTGGCGGTTCCAAGCTTCGTCAGCCCTACCGTCCCGTGAAGAGGAGTGTTGATAATAGCGCTGGCATTTGTCGTGATGAGGCCACCAAAGCCTGTCAAAGTGAGTGGGTCGCCGCTGATCGTGTAGCCTGTCCCGTTAAATGCGATTGAATTTACATTGATGGCGTTGATCCCCACCCCTGAAACGTTAACGGCAGAGATCCCATTCGTTTGGAAGATTGCATCACTATTTTGCGTCCAGGATGCCGGAGTACTTCCAG
Source organism: Verrucomicrobiota bacterium (assembly GCA_030855965.1). Taxonomy (GTDB): domain Bacteria; phylum Verrucomicrobiota; class Verrucomicrobiia; order Chthoniobacterales; family UBA10450; genus Palsa-1392. The sequence goes on from JALYQE010000324.1 coordinate 4,983, forward strand.
TTGGGATATTCGACCACCTCTGGCTTGCCGGGGCGATGCTGGTGCTCCAATCGCCGTTTCCCGCTTGTAGAAACGGGCTGTTGTCGGTGTCCCAATAAAGTGGCGCGGCCTTGGCCGAGCTGCTGAGCAGAATCGCGACGATCGCGAAGGCGACGGCGAAGAGGATGATGTCGATGCGGCGGTGCATTTGCATGGTGTAGGGATCGGCTTTGGTAGACATGGGATGAAAAAGTAAAAAGTTTTAAGTAGGAAGGTTAAGGGAGAAAAGTAGATGGCAGATGGAGAAGCGGGTGGATGTTTGCAGTCATTTTTGGGGATTAAAACGCAATTTACGTGTTGTTTGTAATCCAGTGCGCAGTCGGGCGACAAGCTTTTTTTTAATTAATTTCAAGTTTTTTTCTGGCGCGGATTACCGGGGTTAGGCGGAGGGCGCGCACTGTTCGGTGCCTCGCCGAACAGCCGTCTGTAGAATGCAGCGCGGCTTCACTTCTCTGCTTTCCCCTTTGGCTTCGCCTATGAGAGAACCGACCCACCCGAAGCGGATGGGGCCCGAGTTTCTCCGGGAAACGCGATCGACGACGGGAAGATACCCGATACTGAAAATACGCGCGACCTAGTCGCGCCTACTATGGAAAGTTTGTGCCGAAAGTGAGGACTGACCCCGAGGGACGGACTTTCGGGGTTGGTTCGGCGAGTCTCGCCGAACAGGCTTCCTCGTTTTCGTGCGCGAGGAGCGGGGCGACCCGCTTTCGAAGTTCGTGCTGGGTGACACCCAGCACCCACGGTCTGTAGAGTCGCTACCTCAGCGGATCGGGGATCATGCGCTGGGGACAGCGCACGCTACAACGGCCCTCTTGAACGGCGTGAATTAGGAGACCGAAACGAGCGCCGTCTTCCTGACGAACCGTCGGCGTTGCGTGTATCCCACCGCCAGCAACGCCAGCGCGCCCGCTGCCCAGGTGCCCGGCTCCGGCACGGGGGTGAGCTGCAGGCTCGTGTCCCCGTAGATGTATTGGTAACCAACGAACGATGGTGCGCTGTTGAAGATCCCGTTGATCGTCCCAAAGGTTGCGAGGGTATAGGTCGAAGTCCCGTCTGGCGTGCCGTTGAAAACGAGGGCGTCGAATAGTCCGCTCAGGTCGAGCAGGCCGGTGATGTTAAGCGTGTCGCTGGTCGCGGCGACCAGGTCGATGATGAATGTCGCCAGATTTCCGCTGGTGCCAGAAAACGTCAAGCTGGCGAGGGAGAGACT
>JALYQE010000322.1 GCA_030855965.1 Verrucomicrobiota bacterium
GCACGCCCTGTTCGACGCACTGGTCGATGATGGAATTGGCGACCTCGGCCAGGCGATAAACATTCGATTCGCGGGAGCGGAAATCGCCGCCCTTGATCGTGTCGTAGAAAAGCCGGTAAACGCTGTCCCCGTCGTTCGGGTAATTTTTCGCGGCATTGATCCCGCCCTGGGCGGCGATGCTGTGGGCGCGGCGCGGGCTGTCCTGGTAGCAGAACGATTTTACATTGTAGCCCTGCTCGCCAAGGGTCGCCGCGGCCGAGCCGCCGGCCAGTCCGGTCCCGACGACGATGATCTCGAATTTCCGGCGATTGTTAGGCGCGACGAGCCGGGAGTTGTTCTGGTGCCGCCGCCATTTTTCCGGCAGCGGGCCGTCCGGTGTCCTGGAATCGAGCGTGCCGATCATGAGCGGGTGTGCAATTTCACCCAGCCGAGGAGAACTGCGACGGGAATCGAGCTGTAGCCAACGAAGAGGAGCCAGGCAAAGATGCGGCCGCCCCGCGCCAGGCGTGCGGTGAGCTTTTGATTATTCAAGCCTAACGACTGGAAAAAGCTGGAGGAACCGTGGCTCAGGTGGAGGGCGAGAAGGAACATCGAGAGCACGTAAAAGCCGGAGGCAAGCGGGCTCTGGAAGCCGTAGATCATCATCGAATAGACGTCGTAATGATTGAGCGGATCGAGCGGGAGCGTGTTGAAGCGCGGATCGGTCGCGCGGACGGTAAAATGGAGAATGTGATAGATGATGAAGGCGAGGAGAACGAGCCCGCTCAAGACCATGCTGCGGGAGGCGAAGGTGGCCTTGACCGTGTCCTTGCGCTTGTAACGCTCGGGACGCGCGCGCCGGTTTTCGATCGCCAAGCGGATGGTGTAGTAGATGTGGAGAAGAACGGCGATGAGCAGCCCGCCGCGAATGACCCAAAGGAGCATCCCGAGTTGGCGCAGCTGTTCGGCGTAACCGTTGATCCATTCCGGGCCGAGGAAAATCTGGAGGTTGCCGAGGAGGTGACCGATGACGAAGAGGATCAGGACGAGCCCCGTGATCGCCACAATCATTTTCCGGCCGACAGATGAGCGATGAAAGGCGGCGATATTGGTCACAAAAAAAGGGCCATGGAATCGACGGGCGATTTACCGTATGGGGCCGCCTAACAGTGTCAAGCCGAGCCCGGCCGTGGTGACGCGGGCGCGCTGCATCGGCCGGATTTAACGGGCTAGTGGCGCGATCGCGATTCTTTCGGTGGAGACGCCGTCCGGACCAGCGGCACGGAGGGAATAGCGAGTGTCGGTATTGTAGTTTTTGATGTAGCCGGCGAGTCGGCCATTTGGCATTCGTCCCCCGTAGAGAAGCCGGTTCAAAAACCGATTCGAACCGGAGGAGCAGGCCACGCCCACCACGGTTCCGGCCGGGTTGACGATGACCATGTGATGAGGAGGGCGACCTTCTGCCACGAGCTGGCCGGAGACTTTCACGGCCGAATCCTGATCCCGACCGCCCTTGAGTCGCTGCAGGGCTGCTCGGCCCCGGAATGGTCCCCTTTTCTCACGCCCGCCGAACAGCTGGGCCACCGGCTGGCCGATCCAGTCCTGCAAGCCATCCGCAAACATGTCGAGCCGGCGCGCGCGCAGTGTTGGAAGGAGTTGGTCGACATCTTCCTGGTGGGGGGCGAGAAGCCGCGCCGGATCGGTAACGCCGTTGATCAAGCTGATTGCGCTTTCGTCGGCCAGAAACCGCGCATATCTCCCACGGAACCCCTCATCACGCTGTGCCTGCCATGCCAGAAGAGGGAACCCAAAGACCACGAGGATGCAGGGCCAGCGCAGCCAGGGCCGGCGACTGGCATGATGAATTGTGACCAGCAGAATCCCCGTCCAAAAGAGCGAGCTCCAAAATAAATAGCGCGGCGCTGCAATCTCAAAGGGCAGTTTTTGAAAGTGCAGGACTCGGCCGGCAACAATCAGCATGAGTGCGCAGAGATTAAGACTGATCAACGCGAGGCCGATGAACTCAATGCTGTTACCTTTGAGGTCTCTTCGCCGTAACCGCGGAAAAGCGACAACGGCGGCGAGGACAAGCCCCGCTGCACCTCCCCAAAGGAGCCACCCGGAAGATCGAATGAGCCCGGGAGAAACACGTGTTTCCTGCAAGGCAGCGACGCTGTAAAATACAGGGCCGCCCACGAGCGTGCAGAGATGCTGGAGGGCGGTAATCGAGAACAGTCCCGGTGATTTCGCATCGGCACGAAAAACCAGGTTTCGATCCGGCGGCGGCAGGAGTCGATAAAACACCACGACGAACGCCGCGGCCACGAGGAGGATGGCGAGCGAGCGCCACGGCACCCGCAAATACCACCCGAGAAACAAAAGCGTCGGCCACAGCGCGAGACCGGTTCCGAAACTAAAGCTCGCAAGGAGGCCGGCTAAGACAATGAGAGAGGTTGTCCGCCAATCAGGCGAATAACTCCGGGCGAGCTTCGGGAGTAGAAGGAATGCGACGGCCGCGCCCAACACCACCAATGAGGTCATGATATTAAATCCGCCAGAGGTGGTGATCATGGCTCGGCCCATCCAAAAACTTCCGAAACTCAGCGCGAGAGTGGCGAGACACTTCCCGGTGAGGTCGATCGCACGGTCGCGCCAGACCGGCAGCAGGAGGAGGGCGGTGGAGATTAGTAACAGAGTCAGCCCAATAATGAAGAGCACCTGATGGGATCCATGAAAAAAACGCAGATTCGCCAGCCAGATGAGGGTGGGGAGAATGACGGAATGGTTATTGACCTTGAACAGTGTGCTCTCCAGCCACGGGTAATTCAGGCAGACGTAATAAAGGCGCCAGAAATCCTGCGCCGTGACATCCCAGTAGGAGAGGCAGAGATAGAGAAGCCCGGAGACGAAATAGATTGCCGCGAAAAGAAGCGCGCCGATTTGCACCGCGCGATCGGCGACCCACGCCGCTTTACCCATTGGGATCGC
>JALYQE010000339.1 GCA_030855965.1 Verrucomicrobiota bacterium
TAAGCGCGAGCTTGAGACCGAACGTGATCGGCTCGGCGTGAATGCCGTGGCTGCGCCCGATCATCGGCGTCATTTTGTAGCGCCGCGCCTGCTCGGCCACGACGCGGCGCAGTTCGCGCAGATCGTCGAGCAGGAACTTGCCCGCGGCGACGAGCTGGACCGCGAGTGTGGTATCGAGGATATCCGACGAGGTCAGCCCCTGGTGAATCCAGCGCGAGGCCGGGCCGACCGAGGTCGCGACATTTTCCAGAAACGCAATGACGTCGTGGTTCGTCCGTTTTTCGATCTCGTTGATTTCGGCAATCGAAAACTTGGCGCGCTGGCGGATCGCCTCCGCGTCGGCCCGGGGGATTTGACCGAGATCTGCCATCGCTTCGCAGGCCAGGGTTTCGATCTCGAGCCAGATCTCGAATTTGCGCTGCTCCGACCAGAGTTCGCGCATCGGCGCGCGGGAATATCTTTCAATCACCCGGCCAAGATAGAAGGCCGGCCGACGGCGGCAAAGTCATTCCTGGAAAAAGAAAAGTCGCCCAGGCGGCAGAACCGCAAGGGCGACGAATCAGTCAATTCGACGAAAATTTTCTTTAGCAGACCCGGGCGCGATTGAAGCGACCATTGCTTTGCACTCGCACCTGACCGCTGCCGAGCAGGTCCGCGACGGCGGCGACCGTCTCCTTGGTGTTCTTCGTGCAGGAGCTCACCGCGAGGATGAGATCACCGAGGGATAGTGCCGGACGTGTCTTGAGGATTTGGGTATTCTTTTTCATATGAGGCGATTCATATTTCAGCAGGATCGATGCCATCATACCGTATTAGAGCCTTCCCCTTAGAAAACGTTCAAAAATATTGCGGCTTTAGGTTCACGCCAGCGCCAGAATCTGACACATCTGTAACGAAAACGAACAGTCCGGTCGTCTATTTGGAGGACTTTTTCGCTGAGAGTCTCAACATCAGGATGTAGAGAACGGCCAGAACCGCCACAAAAAGCACAATCCAGAACGATTGCCCCTTGATGAAATGCATCATCGCGTCCGGGTTCGAGAGCAGGTCAGGCTGCGCCACATAAGCCTTGTGCCCGAGATAAGCCAGCACCGTGCACCAGATCGCTGAACCGATAATCGTGACCCCGCTGAAGACCCAGAAGTTCATCCGCACGATCCCGGCCGGGATGGAAATGAGGTGCCGGATCACCGGCAGCAGCCGGGCAAAGAAAACGCCGCCCGCTTCGTACCGCTGCAGCCAGACTTCGGCCCGCTCCAGTTTCTCGGGCGGGATGAAGAAATATTTTCCCCAGCGCTGGATGACCGGACGGCCGACGGCGAGTGATATCCAATAAGTGATGGCCGAGCCCAGGTAGGAACCGACCGTGCCGGCGATGATCACGCCCGTGAAACTCAGGTGGCCTTGGGCGGCGAGGAACGCGGCGGGCGGGATGACGACCTCGCTCGGGACGGGAAAGATCGAACTCTCCATCGCCATGAGAATGATGATGCCCCAGTATCCGCCGTGCAGGACCCAGTTGAACCAGATTTCAAGTAATTGATGCATCGGGAAAATTCAGATTTCAGATTTGCGCTTTCAGATTTAGCCTCGGGCCGCCTTGATGACGCGCGAGTAGTTCAATCGCAATTCCGCTTTCCGCAATTTTAATTTCTCCATGATCTATCGCCGCGTGCTCCGTTATTACCGGCCGTTTCTCGGGCGGACGATCGCGGGCCTGCTCCTTTCCCTGGTCGGGATCGGGGTCAATTTGCTCAAGCCCTGGCCCTTCAAATTCATCGTCGACCATATCCTGCCGCCGGATTCCGCCTTCCGCGCCGAGCACGCCGATTGGCGCAGCTACATTCTCCTCCTCTGCCTCGCGCTCATTGGGCTCCAGGTTGTCTGGGGCATCGTCAATCTCCTCACCAACTACCTCTTCGTGAAGATCGGCCTGCAGGCCCTGCTCAAACTGCGGACCGATCTCTACGCCTACCTGCAATCGCTCTCGCTCAAATATCACGACGCCCGACGCTCCGCCGACTCGAGCTTTCGCGTCGCTTATGATTCGCAGGCGATCCAGACGATCTACAATAAGGGTTTCACCAACATTTTTGGCTCCGTCATTACGCTCGTCGGCACTTTCCTCATCATGCTGCAGCTCGACTGGCAGCTCACCTTGCTCTCGTTAGGCATCGTCCCCCTCATCGTTGGTGCGATCTATTTCTTCGCCCACCGGATCCGGACGGAATCGACCAACATCCAGGAACAGGAAAGCGCGGTCCTGGCCCAGGCCCAGGAAGGCTTGAGCGCGGTCCGGATGGTGGCCGCGTTTGGGCGCGAGGACTTCGAGGTCTCGCAATTTCATCAGCGCGCGCAACAGAGCATGCAGGCCAACCTGAAGCTCACCCTCACGAATGTGAAAAGCGCGCTCGTCATCAGCACGCTCATGGTCATCGGCACCGCGGCGATGTATTACCTCGGCACGCTGCATGTCCTCTCCGGCACGCTCACCCTCGGCTCGCTCCTCGTTTTCAGCGCCTACCTTCTCATGCTCTATCAACCGCTCGAGGCGCTCACCTACACGGCCTGGGCGATGGAAGGCGCGACCGCCGGGGCGAAGCGTTGCTTCGAAGTGCTCGACCGCGAGGACGATGTCCGCGACTCGCCCGGCGCGGTCGCGATCACCGAGACGCAGGCCGCGATCTCGTTCGAGCAGGTGAAGTTCGGCTACGACGAGCAACATCCGGTGCTCGACGGCATCAACCTCCGGATTTCGCCTAACCAGATCGTCGCCCTCGTCGGCGGGACCGGCGCGGGCAAGAGCACGCTCCTCAGTTTAGTGCCGCGTTTCTACGATCCGAGCGCGGGCGTGGTCGCGCTCGATGGCCGCGACGTCAGGCAGATCACAAAAAAATCGCTCCGCGGGCAGATCGCAATTGTTCTCCAGGACACGCTCCTCTTTTCCACCACGATCAAAGAGAACATTGCCTACGGCCGGCCCGAAGCGACCGACGCGGAGATTCGCGAAGCCGCCCGCCGCGCGCAGGCGGATGATTTCATCTCGCGTTTGCCTAACGGATACGACAGCCCGGTCGGCGAACGCGGCGGTCACCTCAGCGTCGGGCAACGTCAGCGCATCGGCATCGCGCGCGCTTTTCTCAAGGACGCGCCCATTCTTCTCCTCGACGAGCCCACCTCCGCGCTCGACCCGACGACCGAGGCCGCGATCATGGAAACAATCAAGGAACTGATGCACGGCCGCACCACCCTCATCGTCACCCATCGCCTCGCCACCATTCACAACGTCGACCAGATCGTCGTCCTCGAGCACGGCCGGATCGTCGAGAGCGGCCGCGGCCCCGAACTCGTGGCGCAGGGCGGCGCGTATGCGAAGCTCTACACCGCCGGCAACTATCCAACCCAATGAGCAACGTCACCAGCGAGCGCCGCGTCGAGTCCGATTGGTGGGCCGAACCCATTCCGCCTAACGTCCGTTTCGGCGCCGGATTTTATTGCGAGACCGCGCAGATTTTTCGCTTCATGCGCGGCGAGCGTGAAGACGCGGTCAAGCTCGGCGACTACGTCTCCTGTTACGCCGGCTGTTCCTTCGCGATCGGGAAAAAGGGGCGCTGCACCGTCGGCGACTTTACCCTCATGAACGGCGCCCTCGTCATGGCCGAGGAGTTGATCGAGATCGGCAGCTACTGCCTCATCTCCTGGAATGTCGGGATCGCCGACTCCGACTTCCACCCGATCGATCCGGCCCAGCGTCACCAGGACGCGCTCGCGCTTGCGCCCTATTACAAAGACCGGCCGCCGCGTCCGCCAATCCGCACCGCGCCCGTCCGGATCGCCGATAATGTCTGGATCGGAATGAACGCCGTCATTCTCAAAGGCGTGACGATCGGTGAGAACTCGGTCGTGGCCGCCGGGTCGGTCGTTGCGAAAAGCGTCGCGCCCAACACCGTCGTGGCCGGCAATCCCGC
>JALYQE010000343.1 GCA_030855965.1 Verrucomicrobiota bacterium
AGGTCTTCGTTAATGTTCTCCGCGTCGAGCGGGAAGGGGAGAACGTCCGCGCGATTCAAGATCGTCAGGCGCGCAGGCAGGACTTCGATTTCGCCAGTAGGCAGTTTCGGATTGATCGTGCCGGTGAGGCGCGGGGCGACCCGGCCCTCGACCTGGACGACGTCTTCATCCTTCAAATGATGCGCGGCTTTCGCGACCTCGGCATTTTCTTCCGGGCGAAAGACGACCTGGGTGAGGCCTTCACGATCGCGCAAATCGATGAAAACGACGCCGCCGTGGTCGCGCCGGGAATGGACCCAGCCGGCCAGCTTGACCTGCTCGTCGATGTGAGCGGCGCGGAGGGCGTTGCAATGATGGGTGCGATACATGGTGGCGAGCCGACAGTTTGGGCGATGAGGGAAAAGGCGCAAGTTGGTTATGGGGGGGCGCTGCGCGCCAGGGCATTTGGCAGGCTGCCAAACGCCTACGGGCTGGCAGCTCGTGCTCCCCGGAGTTCCGCGAACTTCGCCGCGAGGCGATCGAGAATCTCTTCGTGCGGGACCGACGTTTCCTCGCGGGTGGCGAGCGTTTTCATTTTCACCTGCGGCCATTCGTCGCCGTAAAGCAGGGTGACGCGCGCGCCCATCGCTTCGGCAGCCTGGAATTGTTTGCCGACCTTGGCGGCCGCGAGCGGATAATCGACCCGCAGGCCGGCATCGCGCAGTTGCTGCAAATGGCGGAGCGCATCTGGGCGACGCTCTTCCTTGGCCACGACGAGGTAGGCATCGAGTGCACTTTGACGGCTGAGATCGAGGCGCTCGAGAATGGCGGGCGTTTCCTTGATCAGCTCGCCGAGGACGACGTCGCCCATGGCAAAGCCGACCGCCGGGAGGGAGACAGCCCCGTCGCTCAATTGCGCGATGAGATTGTCGTAGCGACCGCCGCCGGCGATGGCGCGCAGCTTCCCGGCGCGATCGAAAACTTCGAAAACGACTCCGGTGTAATAAGCGAGGCCGCGGACGATCGAGAGATCGACTTTGACGAAATCGGCCAGGCCGCGGAGATCGAGTTGCCGCACGAGTTCATCGAGTTTCTCGCTCCGCCCGCCGCCGTCGAGGACTTCGAAGACTGGGGCGGAGAGATCGCCCAGGCGCTCGGCAGTTTTTTCCCGCGGCTCGCGCTCGCTCTTGTCGATGACCGAGAGAAGCTCGCTCCAGCGCTCTTCCGGCACATTCTGGGCCTGGAGCAGGTCGGTCCAAAATTGCCGATCGCTCAGCCTAACGACGATATCCGTGGCGGTGAAACCGAAGCCGCGGAGCAGATCGATCGCGAGCGCGACCACTTCCACGTCGGCCGCCGGGGAAGCATCGCCGATCAGGTCGCAATTGAGCTGATAATGTTCGCGCAGCCGGCCGCGCTGCTGTTTTTCGTAGCGAAAGCATTGTGGGATGGAAAACCACTTGAGCGGCTTGCGGAATGCGCGCTCATGCGCGGCCACGACTCGCGCCAGCGTCGGCGTGAGCTCCGGGCGCATTGCGACTTCGCGGTCCCCTTTGTCGGTGAAATTAAAGAGCTGGGCGACGATTTCGGGGCCGCTCTTTTTTTTATAAAGATCGGTCGGTTCGAGGATGGGCCCGTCCCATTCCACAAAGCCGTAGCCGCGGCAGACTTCGCGCCAGCGGGCAAAGATGGCGTTGCGAAAAGCGCAGTCGTCAGGCAGGAAATCGCGGAAGCCGGGAAGTGGTTGCATGAGTGAAAGTTAGACGCGCTCTCCGCGGACAAGGCAACCGCCGGTCAGTTACCTTACGAATTGGGGATGAATAAACAACGGCTGGGACGAGTCGGAAACAAGCACGACGGAAATCATCCGTTTAACAAAACCAAAGGACAAACATGAAACAAAATACACTCACAAAATTATTCGCGGCCGGAGCCGTCTGCGCCCTCACCCTGGGAACTGCTCTTGCGCAAACTTCCACCACTGTGACCACGGACCCCAACGCCGGTGTCACCACGGGGACTTCGGTCACTACCGGCACGACGAGCGGCAGCACCAGTGCGACGACGAGCATGAGCACGTTGGACGGATCGGGAACGATCACCACCTACTCGCCAGGATCGGACTACATCATGTTCCGCTCGGAGACGAGCGCGGAGCCGGTGAAGTATTACTACAGCAAAAACACCACCGTGGTCGACCCGACGGGTGCGACCGTGGAAATGTCGATGCTGAAGCCCGACATGCCGGTCCGCTACACCTACGTCAAGGAAGGCGATCGCATGGTCATCTCGAAGGTGACGCTGGAAAAGCCGATCTCCTATTATAAGAAGGAGACGACGACCACGACGACCACGACTCCCTAACGAGTCGGTCAGTCGTTAACGAAAAAATCTGGAGCGCCCGCGGACCGTGTGTCTGCGGGCGTTTTCTTTGCGCTCAACGGATCGAGTCGCGAGGGGCGGGCGGCCCGGTAGGGCGAGACTCCGTCG
>JALYQE010000002.1 GCA_030855965.1 Verrucomicrobiota bacterium
AGCTGGTGTCGCCGGAGGCTTTCCGCGCCGCGTCTGCGCTGCTCTGCCTGGTGCCCTACACGCCGCTGATTTTCATGGGACAGGAATGGGCGGCTTCGACGCCGTTTCTTTATTTCACCGATCACAACGCGGAACTCGGCCGGATGATCACCGAAGGCCGGCGCGAGGAATTCCGCGGCTTCGCCGATTTTCGCGACCCGGCGACGCGGACGGGAATTCCCGACCCGCAGCTGGAGGAAAACTTCTTACGTTCGAAACTCGACTGGCCGGAGGCGAAGGAGGATCGGCACGCGAAGATCCTGCTGCTCTATCGCGAGTGTCTGCGGCTGCGACGCGAGCCGGTGGTCTTGCGGGATCGTTCGCGCGGGAATTTCGAAGCGTTGCCGGCGTTGGAAGGGATCGCGCGTTTGAGCTTTGGCAAACCAGACGCCGGGCAATGGCTCATCCTGGCGGATCTCGCCGGCGGCCATCGCATGCCGCCGCTCGAGGAGGAGAGCACGTGGGAGCTTGTGCTCTCGAGTAATGAGACGCGCTTCGGCGGAGATGACGGGCCCGCTTTCGCGCAACCGGAGGTGCGGGTGCTGCGCCTAACGACGTCCGCTTGATTGACCGGCTGCGTGAGTCGGCGAGAATGACCGGATCGAGCCGGAAATGAATGCGAAGATTTTAACCCTGACGGAGTTGGCGCAACGCGCCGAGGAACTCCGCGCGCAGGGACGCAAACTCGTCCTGACCAACGGCTGCTTCGATCTTCTGCATGTCGGGCATGTGCGTTATCTGCGACAAGCCGCGGAGTTTGGCGATGCTCTGGCCGTGGCGGTGAATGGCGATGAATCGGTGCGGGCACTCAAGGGGCCGGGCCGCCCGTTGAACGGCGCGGATGATCGCGCGGAAGTGCTGGCGGCGCTGGAGTGCGTTGATTTCATCACGATCTTCCCGGCGATGCGCGCGACGGAGGTGATCGAAGCGGTGCGCCCCGGGATTTATGTGAAGGGCGGCGATTACACGCTGGAGAGTCTCGACGCTGAGGAAGTCGCGGCGCTGAAAAAGGCGGGCGCGGAAATCAAAACACTGCCGCTGGTTCCCGGCAAATCGACCACGCGCCTGATCGAGCGCATGCATCAATAGCCGCATGCCGCCGCTCGCTCTCGGCATCCTCGGCTCGGGCAAAGGCTCGAACTGCCGCGCCATCCTCGAGCGGATTTCCTCGGGCAAGCTGGCGGCGGAATGTCGCGTGGTGGTTTCCGATTTCACCGACGCCGGGATTCTCGCGATCGCACGCGAGTTTGGGGTGCCGGCGGTTTTCTTTCCGCCCGGAAAGTTCCGGACGAAGCTCGAACCGGATCGGGAAGAAGAGCTCGTTAGGCTGTTGCGCGAGGCGGGCGTGGAACTGGTCGTCCTGGCCGGCTTCATGCGCGTGCTCAAGGCGCCGCTGCTGGAGGCGTTTCCGCGGCGGATCATCAATCTGCATCCGTCGCTGCTGCCGAAGTTTCCGGGACGCGAGGCCTGGGCTCAGGCGCTGGCGGCTAACGATATGGTAACGGGCTGCACGGTGCATTACGTCGACGCGGGCGTGGACAGCGGGGAAATCATCGCGCAGCGCGAAGTGCCGATCCTGCCTAACGACACCGCGGCGAGCCTGCACGCGCGTATCCAAGTGGCCGAACGCGAGCTTTTTCCGGCCGTGATTGGTCAACTGGCGGCGGCGAAGAACTAGCCGCGCTCGGATTTCTGATCGCGGCCTAACAATTCCTGCATGGCTTGCGCGGGCGGTTTCCCTTCGTGCAGGACGGCGTGGACCTGATCGATGATCGGCGTTTCGATGCCGACTTTGCGGGCGCATTCAAAGGCACTGCGGGCGGTTGGGATTCCCTCGGCCACGGTTTTCATCCCGCGGGTGATGTCTTCAAGGCTCTTCCCCTGGCCGAGCTGCTCGCCGAGGCGGCGGTTGCGACTGTGCTGGCTGAAGCAGGTGGCGATCAAGTCTCCCGCTCCGCTCAATCCCTGGAAAGTGCGGGCGTCGCCGCCCATCGCGACGCCAAGCCGGAAGAGTTCGGCCAGCGAGCGTGTGACGAGTGCGGCCTTCGAGTTATCGCCGAAGCCAAAGCCGTCGCTCACGCCGGCAGGAATGGCGAAAATGTTTTTTAGCGCGCCACCGAGCTCGATCCCGACGATCTCGTCGCTGCTGTAAACGCGAAAGCGGGCACTTCCCAGCAAGGCCTGAAGTTCTTCGGCCACGCTGCGATCGCGGCAGCCAAGCACGGTCGCGCTCGGGAGACCGCGCGCCACTTCCACCGCCAAATTCGGCCCGGAAAGAACCGCGACCGGATTCGAGGGGAATTTCTCATGGAGGATCTCGGTCATCCGCATGCCGCTGCCGTGCTCGATCCCCTTCGTGCAACTCATGAGGATAGCGGCCGGGTTCGCCTTTTCCTTTAGCAGGTTTGAGGCGACTTCCCGCAGCGCGACGGAGGGAGTAACAAAGACGATCAGATCCGCGGCGGCGCAGTCGGCCAGCTTGCTCGTTAGGCAAACATTGCCGGGCAATTCGGCGCCGGGAAGGTAATCGGGATTCTGACGAGTGCGGCTGATTTCCTCCACCCGCTCGGGCGTGTGACCCCACAAAATGATTTCGTGGTCCGCCTTTGCCCAAAGTAGAGCGAGCGCGGTCCCCCAACCGCCGGTTCCGAGAATGGCTGTTCGGCGCGCCGTCATTTTTGGCCGAAGCGCTGCTCTTTGCCTTGGAGAAGTCGTTGCATATTAGAACGGTGCCGCCAAACGACGACCCCGGCGATTAGTATCGAAAATGGCAGTAAACTCGCGCCCGTCAGTAGCCCAAATCGCTGATAGACAATGACAAAAAGCGGAAGCGAAACCGAGGCCCCAATCGAAGCGACGGAAACATAACGAGTGACCTTGAAAAGGATAATCCACACCGCCAGGACGGAGAAGACCGCGATCGGCATTAGCCCGAGAAGAACGCCGGCCGAGGTCGCGACCCCTTTCCCCCCGCGAAAACGCAGCCAGAAGGGAAAGGTGTGACCAAGGATGCAAGCCAGTCCGGCGATAATACCGACCAACTCGCGTTGCGCCGGTCCGATCATCAAGGCCGAGGCAATCGCAAAGGCGAGCCGCACGGCGACAAAGCCCTTCAGCGCATCGAGAGCGAAAACCAGATAACCCCATTTTTTGCCCAGCACCCGGAGGACGTTGGTGGCTCCGATGTTACCGCTGCCATGTTTACGGATATCGATGCCGCGAGCGCGAGAGACGAGGTATCCATTCGGGCAGGATCCGAGAAAATAACCGGCACCGGCTGCGATCAGGTAGCAGGAGATGGCAGAATTCAAAAGATATATCCCTATTCAACAGAAACTTGTCTATTATTGCGCAGCCAAATGCTCAAGACCCCCAAATCGCTCGGAGTAACGCCGGAGACCCGCCCTGCCTGGCCCAAGTTCTCAGGGCGAAGCCCACCGAGCTTTTGACGAGCCTCGTTGCGCAATCCGGGGATGGTGGAGTAATCCAGCTCCGGCGGAATCCGTAGCGCCTCGGCCGACTGGATCGACCGGAGGTGGTCGTCTTGGCGACGGATATACCCTTCATATTTCACCTCGGTCTCCAGGAGTTCCCATACCTCCGGGTCGATGTCATGACGCTGCTCTTCGGAAAGCGTCTGAACGCTGAATTCCGGTTTCTTCATGGTCTGGAGCAGGGTTTGACCATTAAAACGAGTGGAGGCGGCGATCCCGCGAGCGGCGGCGAGTTGACACAACTTTTCCTGCAATAAGTCCACTCGTCGCTGATCGACGAGCCCGAACCCGGCGGCTTTGGCGGTTAATCGCTGGTCGGCGTTGTCGTGTCGTAAAAGAAGACGGTGCTCCGCTCTGCTCGTGAACATCCGGTAGGGCTCCTGGGTGCCTTGCGTTACCAGATCGTCGATCAACACTCCGATGTAGGCCTCGCTTCGCGCGAACACTAGCGTTTCCCGTCCGGCGACCTTTAACGCCGCGTTCGCGCCGGCCACCAACCCCTGCGCGGCCGCTTCTTCATATCCGGACGTTCCATTAATTTGCCCAGCGAAATATAGTCCGCTAACAAGCTTCGTCTCCAAGGTCGGCTGCAACTGCGTCGGCGGGAAATAATCGTATTCGACCGCGTAGCCGGGACGCATTATTTGCGCCCCTTCCAGCCCCGGGATCGAGTGAATAAAGTCTACTTGGACATCGTATGGGAGACTGGTCGAGATCCCGTTAACGTAAAATTCCTCGGTCTGCCGACCTTCTGGCTCCAAAAAGAGCTGATGGTGCGGTTTGTCGGAAAACTTGACTACTTTGTCTTCGATCGATGGGCAATATCTGGGACCGGTCCCCTCGATTCTGCCGCTGTAGAGAGGCGACCGATGGAGATTGCGGCGGATGATCTTGTGCGTTTCTGAGGTCGTTGAAGTGATCCAACATGGCAGTTGTTCCACGTGGAATGTGCCGCTTTTGAGCCGGTTTAACGTCAGAAACTCCTCCGTTCCGTTGAATTCTTCGCCAGCTGTAAGGAAGCTAAATCGCGTCAGCGGATCATCTCCCAACTGTTCGACACACGCGCTGAAATTGATCGATCGACCGTTCAGTCGACAGGGCGTCCCGGTCTTAAAACGACCGGTCGTGAACCCGAGCTCTCGCAAATTATCACTCAACGGCGACATGCTGTCGGCCATTCGCCCGCCAGGCCGGCTAGTGTTCCCGACATGCAACAATCCTCTGAGGAAAGTCCCAGCAGTGATCACAACAGTGCGACCCCGGATCGAGAAGCCGAAATCCGTTTTTACCCCAACAACGCACCCTTTTTCGATGCTGAGTTCCGTGACACCGCCCTGTTTAACGTCAAGGCCGGCAGTGCGTTCAAGGATGGACTTCAAACGGAACTGATACGCCTTCTTATCACACTGCACCCGGGGCGCCCGCACACTCGGCCCCTTAGTTCGATTGAGAAGTCGGAATTGCAGGCCTGTGGCGTCGGCGTTGATTCCCATCGCCCCACCCAGCGCATCGATCTCCCGTACGATGTGTCCTTTTGCCAGGCCGCCGATAGCGGGATTGCATGACATCTGGCCGATTGTGTCCAAGTTTTGACTTAGAAGCAGTGTTTCAGCCCCAAGTCTCACCGATGCGAGGGCAGCCTCGATTCCAGCGTGTCCGGCGCCGACCACGATCACATCATAGGCTTTCTGGAGGAAGTAATGTTCCACGTGGATTTCTTATGCCTCCTAAAACTTCAGAAAGGGAGATGGAAGGAGTTCCGAAAGCAGAACCGTTTTCGTGATGCCACCGCGACCTGTGCAGTGAATCTGCAACGAGGGATTAAACTCAGCCAGAAACTGCCGACAAGCTCCGCAGGGAACGACCGGTTCCAATGTCTCGGCCGCTAAAGCGATCGCCGCGAACCTCTGAAAGCCTGCCGCGACGGCGGCCGCGACCGCGACCCGTTCGGCGCAGATGGTGAGGCTAAAGGAGGCGTTCTCAATATTGCACCCGACAAAGGTTTCGCCCGTTTCCGTGACGAGTGCCGTCCCGACAGCAAATTTTGAGTAGGGCGAATAGGAGTTTTCACGGGCCTTCCAAGCCAGTGCCGTCAGCGTTTCTAAACTTATTTGTGTGCCCATGCTTTGCTAACTATTACCCCACCTTTCGGCGCAGAACTCGAAGGTTCCGGGTTCAATGACGCTTTTCTTTCGGCTTCCTGAAGGAGCCGGAGCGAGATCCGGCCGAGCAAAATCAAAATAATGATCGAAAACAAAAGGCCGCCGCCCC
>JALYQE010000012.1 GCA_030855965.1 Verrucomicrobiota bacterium
GGGTCTACCTCGCGCTGGGACGGAACGCCGATGCCCTTCGTGTCGCCCAGCAAACGGCTGCGTCGTTACCCATCGAAAAGGACGCTTTCTGGGGCCCCAGCTTCGAGGTGGGGCTGGCGGAAATCCAAGCTCACGCAGGCGAAGCGGGAGAGGCTCTAAGAACGCTTCGCCGATTGCTGACTATTCCCGCGGGCGCGTCGGTCTCGCGGCAGCGCCTGAAAATCGATCCCGTCTGGGACCCGATCCGCAACGATCCCGGCTTCCAGGAGTTGCTGGCAGGTGAGGAACTCGTCGGACCTGGCAAGTAGATGGACCGGCGCAACTTCTTCGCCGAGCTGAAGCGGCGCAAGGTCATCCGGATGGGCTCTATCTGGTCGGTGCATGGCTGCTTGTGCAGGTCCGACGCAGATCTTCCGTTATTTGAAGGTCCGAATTGGCACTGAATAATGCAAACTGGCCAGTCACATGTTTCGCGGAAATAGCTTGCGTTTAGCTCGAGGCGTGGCTGAAAAGAGCTTGAGTTTATTAAACTGACAGTTTAGAAAACTCAAGCAATGCGCTACCTTCATCGGGAGTTGGAATCGCGAGTCATGACTGCGGCACGCAGTTTTCCTGGCATCGTTCTGACCGGCCCGCGGCGCTCCGGAAAAACCTTTTTGCTCCGGCACCTCTTGCCTGAGGCGAGCTATTACTTGTTTGAAGATCCCGACGTGGTGAGCCGGTTTCGCCATGACCCACAAGGCTTTCTCGACGGCGTGCGCCAGCCAGTCATTCTGGACGAGATTCAGAACGTGCCGGAGGTGTTCAACTTCGTCCGCGCGCGCATTGACCGCGCGCCGCGTCGCACGGGCCAATGGTTTCTCACCGGCTCGCAGGAAGCGGGCCTCATGCGCAACGTGACCGAGTCCATGGCGGGCCGCGCTGCCGTGTTGCAGTTGCTCCCGATGTCGGCGCGGGAGACGCCCAAGGTGAGCCTGCTGCGCGGTGGCTTCCCGGAAGTGCTGGCCCGTCCTGCGGCGGCAGGGCTGTGGTTCAGTTCCTATCTCCAGACCTACCTGGAGCGCGACGTGCGCTCGATCAGCGCGGTGCAGGATCCGGCCATGTTCCGCCGGTTCATCGCCCTCATCGCCAGCCGGCACGGGCAGATGCTGAACAAGTCTGATCTGGCCGCGCCGCTGGGCATGAGCGTGCCGGGCATCGGCCGCTGGCTCGGCATTCTCGAAGCCACGGCTCAGATTTTCCTCGTGCCTCCCTATTTCGAAAACTTCGGTAAACGGCTGATCAAGTCGCCCAAGATCTATATCGCCGATTCCGGCCTGGCCTGTCATCTGCTGGGCATCGAAACGGCGGCGGAGCTGGAGAAGTCGCCGTTCCTGGGCGCGCTCTTCGAGGGTTTCGTCGCCGGAGAAATCGTGAAAGGCCAGTTAAACGCGGGCCGGCGGCGTGAACTCTACTACTTCCGCGACCAGCAAGGTCTGGAAGTGGATTTCGTCGTGCCCGGCAAAGGCGGCAGCCTGCGTCTCGTCGAAGCGAAAGCAGCGCGCACGGTTTCACCCGCGGATGCGGTTTCCATGCAACGGCTGGCGGCGGCCTGGCGAAAACGGCCCGGCGTAAAGGGCCGCATGGAGCAGGTGCTCGTGCATCGCCCCACACGAGCGGGAGCGGTCTCGCGGGCGCTGGCTGCAGGAGTGCAGGCGTGGCCGTGGCGGGAATTCGTAGCGCAAGGTTTGGCATGAGCGCGGACACGAACCGCGAATCGAAAATGAACCCGCGCAACTTCTTCGCCGAGCTGAAGCGGCGCAATGTTTACAAGGTCGCGGTCGCGTATGCAGTCGTCGGGTGGCTGCTGGTCCAGGTCGCGACCCAGGTTTTTCCATTTTTCGAAATTCCTATTTGGGCCGTTCGCCTGGTCGTGCTGGCAATTATTATCGGTTTCCCGATCGCGCTGATTATGGCGTGGGCATTCGAATTGACGCCCGAAGGAATCAGACAAACCGAAAACGTCGAGCCATCTAACGCGCGCTCAGGGGAGGTTCTTGCGGCCGGGCGTGCCTCCAAAAATCGCAGCTGGATTTACGTCACGGTGATTGGAGCCGCGTTGTCCGTTGCATTGTTTTTCATAGGACGCCACAGCGCTCCCAATAGCGGCATGTCTTCGACCGGCCTGCCCGAACAATCGATCGCGGTGCTGCCTTTTGAAAATCAGAACCGCGACCCAGATACCGATTACCTCTGTGATGGCATCCCTGAAAGTATCATCAACAGCCTTTCCGAGCTGCCGAAGCTCAAAGTGATGTCGCGCAACTCAGTCTTTCACTACAAAGGGAAGGGAACGGATGCGCCGACGGTGGGGAAAGAGTTGAGAGTGCAGACGGTGCTCACGGGCCGAATCAGACAACGCGGCGATAGCCTGACGATCGGCGTGGAGCTGATTAACGCGCAGGACAATAGGCAGATGTGGGGTCAGCAATATAACCGCAAGCTGGCCGACGTATTTTCGGTGCAGGAAGAGATCGCCAAAGAGGTTTCGGAGAAGCTGCGCCTCAAGCTAACCGGCGCCGAACGGGAGCAACTGGCGAAGCGTCCCACGGAGAACTTGAAAGCTTTCCAGTATTACATGCAGGGACGTGCGGCCATGCAACGTCGCACGAGCGAGGATCTGCTCACAGCCATTGGCTATTACGAAAAGGCGCTGGAAGAAGATCGCAATTATGCACTCGCCTACGCGGGCTTGGCGGAGGCGTATGCAAATCTCGGATTTTATGGCTCCATCGCACCAATCGAAGGCCGGCGCAAAGCGGAAGAAGGAGCGCGCAAAGCCCTCGCGCTTGACCAAAATTTGGCCGAAGCCCACGCCGCACTCGGTCTAGTCTACATCGCCTACGCCCCATCGAATTTCTCACTTGGCGAAAGAGAACTGCGGCATGCAATCGAGCTCAGCCCGAGCCTGGCGATAGCCCCGTATTATTTGGGCGTTGCCTTCGTGCGACAGGGGCGTCTGGATGAGGCCTTAGCGGAGCTCCTGAAAGCTCGAGAACTTGATCCATTGTCATCCATCATGGCGCGGGCCGTGGCCCTTCCTTCTTACTTCAAGCGCGATTACAAGCGAGCGTTCGAGCTGTTGCGTGAGGCCAACGAACTCGGCCCTGCGCTTAGCGCCACCTGGGAAATAGGCCTCTACATTCGAAACGGGTCACTGAGCGAAGCGTTCGCGGAGATTGAGAAGGCGAAAGGCGTCAGGAAAAATGACCCGCTTTTTATCTACAGCACCGGAATGGCCTATGCCGCGTCGGGGAAGCAGGCGGAAGCGCTCCAGATTATCAAAGAATTGGAAGCGATCTCCGGGGCAAGCCTGAGCACGGCTCACTGGATTGCCAAGATTTACGCGACCTTGAGCGACAAGGAGATGGCATTTTCATGGCTGGAACGCGGCCTGGCCACGGGAGCGCTCGGTGTCTTTTACAAAGACGAGCCGGTCTGGGATCCGATCCGCGACGATCC